>JAODBN010000032.1 GCA_025463965.1 Acidimicrobiaceae bacterium | reverse complement strand
AACCCGCTCTGCGGCGACGAGGTGGTCCTCTACCTCGACGTCCGAGACGGCGTCGTGGAGGACCTGCGAGTCGGGGGCCAAGGGTGCTCGATCAGCCAGTCGTCGGCATCGATGATGTCGGCTGCGGTGAAGGGACGACCAGTCGCCGAGGCGCGCCGGCTGGTGCGCTCCTTCAAGTCGATGATGTCGATCCACGAAGTGGGTCTCGGCGCCGAGGGCGTCGAGGCGGAGGGCCCAGTCGACCCGGAAGAACTTGGAGAGCTGGCAGCCCTCCAAGGCGTGGTCAAATTTCCGGTGAGGATCAAGTGCGCCACGTTGTCGTGGAACGCGCTCTCGCAAGGCCTGGACGAGATCGACCATGGCGTCGAAGAAGGGCCGCCGGCTACCTGAGGAGCGACTCGGCCTCCGGCTGGCCGCTCCCTGGCTGATCACACCCTCCGTGCTCCGTTTGCGGGGCGATCCGCGTCGCCCGTTCCAGTGGGATCGAGCCGCGGGTGATGGCGCTTTTTACCCGGTGAGCGCGCGAAGTATGCATTACCCATTGATGTCGGCGCAGATTGCCACATAGAGTGATGGCGTGTCCTGGGCGCCATTGGTTCTCGCAGACGGTGAGCTGGAGACAGCCGGCCGTCGCCTACGCGATGCGGGGCGAGAGCTCGACGGTGCCACAACCTCCGCCAACAGGGCGCTGACGGCGGCCGAGGGCCACGTCGGCGACGCTGGGCTCGCCGGTGCGCTCGACCAGCTCGCTGGAACCTCCCGCCTGCTCGGCTCCGAGCTGGTCCGCAGCGCAGAGGACGCCGGAACGGCTCTAGACCGGGCAGCCGCTGCGTACCGCGGCAACGAGTCCGACCTCGCTCGCGTCATCAGCGGGGGTTGACGGTGAGCGCCAACTACAACGGAACGATCCCCGGCTCTCCCGAGGAGATCGAGGAGGACGCCCGGCGCCTTCGGGACGCCGCAGCGAGGCTGCGGGACGGCTCGGGGCAGGTCGCGCAGACGCATCGCACCCTCGTCGGTGACGGATGGGCCGGCACTGCGGCCGAGCACTTCGGCGCGCACGCCGAGCACCTCGTCGCAGAGCAGCGCCGGGCCGCGGGTGCCCTCAGCGAGGCGGCCGACGCACTTACCGTCTTCGCGCGGACATTGCTCGAGTGCCAGGAGGACGAGCGCAAGGCGGCGCTCAGCGCTGCGGTCGGCGAGTCCGCGGGCAGCTCGGCGCTCGCGGCGGCCGCGACCACGCGCTACCACGAGGCCAGAATGCAGCTCCTCTCGGTGCTGCAGGAGAGCGAGCAGGAGCTGGCGGCCGTGCGGGCATCGGTCCCGGTGACCAGCCCGGTGCCTCATCGCACGGTGAGCTTGACGCCTCTTTCGCCGGCGAGCGAGCTCGGGACCGCCGCGATCGTCGGGCTCGCCGCTGTCGGCGTCGCCGAGGGCCTGATCTCGCGAAACGGCCCTCGCGAGCGGATCGGACGGGTGGCCAAGAACCTCCTGCCCGCGCTGAGCTCGAGCCACGACGGTTGGGAGCTCGGCGCGTCGATCCGCCTGAGCCGTGGCCGTCTCCGCTCCCGGATGCCGGTGGGCGCCACAGTGAGCGGTCGGTCCCCACGCGCAGTGGTATCTTGCCTGGCCAGAGCCCCAATCGGAACCACCAACGGCGTGTGGGGGCCCCGCTCTCGCGGGTAGAAATCTCCGATGGTTCAGCTCGTGCGGCTCCTCGACCGGCTGAACGCTGAGGGCGAGCTGCGCCTTGCGAGCTTTACCAGC
Source organism: Acidimicrobiaceae bacterium (assembly GCA_025463965.1). Taxonomy (GTDB): domain Bacteria; phylum Actinomycetota; class Acidimicrobiia; order Acidimicrobiales; family Bog-793; genus JAODBN01. The sequence continues at coordinate 3,096 of JAODBN010000032.1, read as the reverse complement.
GAGGAGCTGGTGGCCGTCGGTGCCGACAGCCCCCTCCAGGGACTCGTGATCAGCGAGCGGCTGGCGGCCCTCGGGCCCATCCCGCTCACCGCGGCGCTCTCCGCTGCGCTGCGTTCCCTGGTCGCTCGCGGTTTCGTCCACCCAGAGGGCACCGATCTGTCTGCGGCCGGCCCCGGCTTCGGCTCGCCCGACCGGCACGGTCCCGAGCGGTTCGGCCAAGGTGAGTTCGACGTCGGGGGATTCGACGAAGAAGAGCTGGACGAAGAACTGACCGTCGAGATTCCCCTCAGCGGTGATCTTGCCGTGGTGGTCGCGCTACGCCGTTCGCCGGCGGTCGTGGCGGTGGCCTTCGCCCCGCGCCCCACCGACCGCAACGCCCCGCCGCGATGGGGCCTTCATCGGGCCCAGGCGATCCTCCACGGCTTCGCCGCCGAGCCCGAAGGTGCCCTCGGCATCTTGGAGGAGCGGCGCTCACCGCTCGGCATCCACGCCTTCGTGCTGAGGACGCTCGCCGATGAGACAGCGGTGCTTGCCGGACAGCTCGCCCTACTGCTGGAGACGCCGTCCGAGCAGCTGGCTTCGGTGGACGCCTGGGCCTTCGACCTCGAGGTGGCGGTCCCGGCCGGAGACGAGGATGACGCTGGCGACGAAGACGAGCTCGGGACCGAAGAGCGGCGCCGGATCACGGCGGTTCTCGAGGGGGGCGAGATCCCTCGAGCGCTCCTTCAGATCTGGCCGGACGAGGGCGAGGGCGAACCCGCTACGGAGGAGCTGTCACCGGACAAGCTGGCGAGCCGATTGGCCGAGGTGTTGGCGGACGCCTGGCGCGAGCTGGGCGGCGACGGCTCGGACAGATGGCCCGATACCGACTGAGCTGTACGCACTCCTAGACCTTCTCGACGACGAGGCCGCCGAGATCAGCCGAGAGCCGAAGCGCCTCGCCGGCGACGTTCGCCTCAGCCAGCGCCACTTCCCCGGCCTCCCGCACGCGGTCGGCCTCGCTCGCCGAGCGGCAGATCGCGAGCAGGCTTGGACCGGCTCCAGACCAGCAGGCGACGGCGGCGCCCGCTTCCACCAGCCGGGCGAGGAGCTGCGGGGCCTGGGGGAAGAGCTGAGCGCGCGCTCCTTGGTGCAGGCGGTCCTCCCCAGCGAAGGGTTCCAGGCTCGCGCCGTCGGCAAGTCCGGCGAGCAACAGGCCCATCCGACCGAGGTTGGCCACCGCGTCCGCGAAGGGGACCTCGGACGGCAGGACCGAGCGGGCCTCGACGGTCGCCAGCCGGCGGTCGGGCACGAGCGCCACATAGGCGAGCGACGGGTCGAGCGGGAGGCACCGGCTCACCGGTCGCCCGCCGATCATCGCCGCGACGACGAGCCCGCCGAGCACCGAAGCCGCTGCGTTCTCCGCATGGCCGTCGACCTCGGCGGCGACCGCCAGGGGATCTGAAGCACCGGCCGCCGCCGCAGCGGCTGCAGCCAGCGCGGCCGATGAGCCGAGGCCGCGTCCAAGCGGGATCTGCGAGCGGACCCGGACGGCAAAGCGATCGTGGCCGAGCACCTTTCGCACCACGCGGGCGGCGAGATGGTCACCGTCGGGGGGGATCTCGGAACCCTCTCCCTCGGAGTGGAGGACGAACGTTGGGGCCCCGCGGACCTCGACCTCCACGTATCGGTCGAGCGCGACTGCGAGGGCGTCGAAGCCAGGACCGAGGTTGGCCGATGACGCAGGGGCACGCGCCCGCACGGCGCGGCCGCTCAGCCTGCGGCCGGGGCCCAGCCGGCGGGCACGCTCGGAATGGGCCCAGAGGCAGAGAGCGGGAGGGTGGCGAGCAGCCCGTAGGGGCCCTCCACCTGGAGCGTGCCGACGACGGCCGGGTGGGTCCCGTTGGCGGTCGCACCGAGTGCGCTGTGCGCAGTCGCCGCTGCGCCTACGGGCGCGCCCGACTGGTACGAGGTTGGCCCGGAGGAGGTGGCCGTCGGGATGGTCGAGGTCGGCGCGGGAGGCGGTGCGAGCGCCGCCAGGGTGGCACCGCTGACGGGCACAAGGCGCTCGGTGAGCAGGAGATGGGGCCAGCCCACGACCGATGTAGTGGAAGGCGCCACCGCGCGCAGTGCCACGTTGCTCCACGGCACACGCACCCGGGCGATCTGCTCGCCGGCGGTGGAGACCGGAACCACCACGAGGTCCCCCGAAGCCTGGGTGAGGAGCTGCTCGTCGGCCCGGGCCGCTCCGGCCAGGCCGTCGGGCTGGCCGATCGACACCGAGACGACCATCACCTGGTGGCCGCCGACGGTCCGGTAGGCCGCAGTGGCGAGGCAGCCACCGGCCTGTGAGGTGAAGCCGGACTTCACACCGATGATGCCGTCGACTCCTAGCGCGGGGTTGTAGTTCCAGATGGTGCCGGCAACCGGGAACGGCGCCTGGGGCCGGCTGACGATCTGGCGGATGACCGGCTGGCTCATGAGGTCTGCGGCAAGCGTGGCCACGTCTGCGGCATCGCTGCGAGAGCCCGGGTTCACTCCGCTGGCGTCGGCGTAGTGGGTCGCCGAGAGATGCAGCTGGCGGGCGGTGGCGTTCATCTTGGCCACGAAGGCAGCATCCGACCCGGCGTCCCAGGTCCCCAGCCGGTCGGCGATGTTGTCCGCCGACGGGATGAGGAGGGCCTCGAGGAGCTGGTACTCGTTCAGGACCTCACCGGCGCGGACGATCACATTGGACTCGTTCGACTGGGAGGCGAGGGACCACGCGGCCACGTCGGCGGGGCCCATCTGCAAGGTGGGGCCGCTCTGGCCGATCGCCAGCGGGTGGTCCTCCAAGATGACGTACGCAGTCATCATCTTGGTGAGGCTGGCGATAGGGACCGATCGCTCGCGCGGCGATTGGCCAACGAGGCCGACGCCCTGCACGCCGATGGCTGCCTGGCCCTTCGCCGGCCAGCTCAGCACGGGCACGCGGCCCGGAACCACGATGCGGGTGGTGCTGAGAGCGGTGAGCGTGGGCGAGGGCAGGGCGACCTGGCGGCTCGAGCGGGCCCCCGCGGCCCCGCCTCCCCCACCGGATCCGAGGGCGACGATCAACAAGGCCCCGAGCAGGATAGA
>JAODBN010000014.1 GCA_025463965.1 Acidimicrobiaceae bacterium | reverse complement strand
TCGGCCGCCCCAGATCGTCCCGGCGCTCGATCCCGTCGACGAGGTGTACGAAGCGCTCGTGACCGGTGTGCGGGACTACGTCGGCAAGAACGGTTTCGGCGACGTCCTCATCGGCTTGTCCGGCGGGGTGGACTCGGCGCTCGTCGCCACGATCGCCGTCGACGCGCTGGGTGCCGAGCGCGTCCACACCGTGGCGCTGCCTTCCCGCTACTCGAGCGACCACTCGCTCCGCGACGCCGCAACCCTCGCGCAGAGCCTGGGCATCGACCACCGCGTGATACCGATCGAGAGCGTGCACTCGGCGTTCTTGGAGCTATTGGAACCGCAGTTCGCCGGGCGCGAACCGGACCTGGCGGAGGAGAACGTGCAGGCGCGCACGCGCGGCACGATCCTGATGGCGCTGTCCAACAAGTTCGGCTGGTTGGTGCTCACCACGGGCAATAAGAGCGAGATGGCGGTTGGATATGCCACCTTGTACGGCGACATGGCGGGGGGATTCGCCGTCGTGAAGGACGTGCCGAAGACGCTCGTCTACGCGCTGTGCGAGCAGCGGAACCGTCGGGCGGGTCGCGACCTGATCCCGCGCAGCATCCTCGAGAAGGCCCCCTCGGCCGAGCTGCGGCCGGACCAGCGGGACGAGGACTCGCTTCCACCGTACGAGGTGCTCGACCCGATCCTCGAGGGCTACGTCGAGCGCGATCTCTCCGTCGGCGAGCTGGTCGAGCTGGGTTACAACGAGGCCACGGTGCGCAAGGTGATCGAGCTCGTGGACCGCTCCGAGTACAAGCGGCGCCAGGCCCCCCCGGGGGTGCGGGTCACGAGCCGGGCCTTCGGCAAGGACCGTCGCATGCCCATCACCAGCCGCTACCGGCCGGCACAGGCACCCATCTGATGCCGCGGCCCCCTGACGAGCACGAGACCCCCCTGTCGCTGCTGGAATCTGTCGACCTGCTCGGTCGGTACCGCTACGTCGAGCTCGCGCTCTTCGGGGTCCTCGGGTCGCGCGCCGCCGAGGAAGGAGCGCCGCTCGCTCCGTTCCTCGCCGGCGCCGCACGCGCCCATGCATGGCGTGCAGAGTTGTTCGAGGAGCTGCTCCCGGTCTCTGTCGGCCTGCCGAGCGTGGGCACGAGCACGGGGTCGCCTGGACCGGCGATCGAACGGGCCCTCGACCTTCTCGCAGGCGCACCGGGCCCGGGACTCCTCGAGAGCCTCGTGCGCGTCCTCTACCCGGCGATGCTGTCGGCCTGGAGAGAAAGGGTGCTCGCCGCCTCTCGCTCCGCTGATCCTCCGGTGCTGCGTGCGCTTCGCAGGGCGGCTTCAGATCTCGAAGAGACGGCGCGAGACGGCGCCGAGCTGGCGCCTCGACTGCGGGCCGGTTCTGGGTCGGAGGCCGCCAAGATCGGCGATGAGCTACAGGCACTGCTTGCCGAGTCCGGAGGTGCCTTCGGGCCGCTTCGAAGAAGCGCCCGTGGGAGCGAACCCGTGGGGGCCTAAGCGGCGAGCCGCTTCAGAGGCGTCGCGCGAAGGGCCAGCTCAGCGTTGTGCGGGACCCCCTTGACTCGGTCGTTACACTGACTCAGGACCGGGGAAGCCCACCTCGGAGCAGAACTAATGGGCAATATCGGGCGCCCGCGTGTGGGGATGGGCCAGGTGGCCCGTCTCGATCGTTTCCGAGCCGGAAGAGTCGGCCGGGTAGCACGCGGACAGTAGAGGAGGCCGGAAGAGCGTTGGCAAAAGAACGCGTCGAGCGGGACGAGGAAGATCTCGTCCGGCTCTATCTCACCGATATAGGGCAGTACCCCCTGCTCACCAAGGACGACGAGGTTCGCCTCGCCCAGGCCATCGAGGGCCGTGTCCAGGCTGAGGAGGAACTCCAGGCCGGTGGCAAGGAGCTGACCCCGGCCCGGCGGCGGGAGCTTCGCCGCACGATCCGCCAGGGCGACGAGGCCCAGCGGACCTTCGTCCAGTCCAACCTGCGACTGGTCGTCTCGATCGCCAAGAAGTACCAGGCGTCCGGCCTGCCCCTGCTCGACCTGATCCAGGAGGGCAACCTCGGTCTGATGCACGCCGTCGAGAAGTTCGACTGGCGCAAGGGCTTCAAGTTTTCGACCTATGCAACCTGGTGGATCCGCCAGGCGATCACCCGCGGCATCGCCAACACGGGCCGCACGATCCGTCTGCCGGTGCACGCAGGAGACACGCTCGCTCGCGTCCAGAAGGCGCAAGCCCGCTTGGAGCTGAAGCTGGGTCGCCCGGCCACCCTCGCCGAACTCGGCGCCGAGGTGGAACTTCCGGAGGACAAGCTCATCGAGGCATTGCGCTTCCGGGCCGAGCCTCTCTCCCTCTCGGAGCCGCTTCGCGAGGACGGCGACGCCGAGCTCGGCGACGTGGTCGAGGACCGCTCCGCTGAGTCTCCCTTCGAGATGGCCGCCACGGCGCTGCTCCCCATCGAGATCAGCCGGCTGCTTGCGCCGCTCGATGAACGCGAGCGGGAGATTCTCCGCCTCCGCTTCGGTCTCGACCGCGGTGAGCCGCGCACGCTCGAAGAGGTCGGCGAGCATTTCAACCTCACCCGTGAGCGCATCCGCCAGATCGAAGCTCGGGCGATGTCGAAGCTTCGCCATCCCTCGAGCGACACCGGCGCCCGAGACCTGCTGACCGTCTGAGCGGCGCCGCCCAGGCCCCGGAGGACTTCCGAGGGACCCGAACAGTTGAAGACGACGAGGCCCCTGCCGGCGAGGCAGGGGCCTTTGTTCGCCGAGCGACGGGCCCTACAGGAACGAATTGCCGGTCAAGTCGCACGCCAATACCTCTCCTGGCGCAGACTGGCACGGCCGGATTGGACGCGGTGGCCGCCTTGAAAAGCTCCCTGAATGCAACGCACCCGCTCGCCCGCCGCTCGGAAGTTGGCCAAAAAGCCGACGATTCGGCTCGGTCGGTCGCCGATGCGACTCACCGGCCGCGCGCTCCGGAGCTGCTGTACTACTGCACCGTGGACGGCCAGGGGCAGGAAAGGCTGAGAAGCTCTCGCTTCAAACAGCCGCTCAGGCGCGTGTGCGAACGGACGGGTAGGTAGCCATGACGGAGCGGGCAAGCGACGACCACCAGGCATCGCACGAGCTCGCCGAGCCGAAAAACGACGGACCGAGCGATCCCGAGCTCGCGATCGACCCCGGACGGCCCGCGGGGGGTGCGGCGCACAAATCCGGAGAGCGCGGGCTAGGACTCCTCCTCGTCACGATCGCCGTCTTCGGGGCCCTGGGCTCGCTCGCTCGTGACGCCATCGGCCACGCCCTCGCCGGGGCGCCTGCCTCCTACCCGTGGGGGACGTTCGCGGTGAACCTCGCGGGCGCGGCGGGGATCGGCGTCGCCGTCGTGGTGCTCGCCGAGGCCTTTCCCGCCTCACTGCTCGCCCGCCCGGCAGTGGTAACGGGCTTTCTCGGAGGCTTCACCACCTTCTCCACCTTCGTCGTTGACGCTGACCTGCTCGTGAGAGACGGAAGGGCGCCGATGGCGGTCGCCTACGTCGTCGCGAGCACCGTGTTCGGACTCGCCGCGGTCGTCATCGGCATGGCGGGCGGGCGGGTCGTCTCCTTGCGGCTCTTCGGCCGCCGCACGACCCTGGCGAAGCGCACGGGGGCCAGCCATGCGAGCCTCGACGGCGGAGCCAAGCCGTGACGCCACCGGACCTGCTCGCGGTTGTGGCGGGCGCACTCGTCGGTGCTCCGGCGCGGTTTCTCGTGGACCGAGCGGTGACCGCCCGGGCAGGGTCGCGCCTTCCCTGGGGCACCATGCTCGTAAATGCCTCGGGCTCGCTCGTGCTCGGTGTGGTCGCCGGAGCGGCGATCCGGTGGCGCCTCGACCCGGCCCTGGTCGCCCTGCTCGGCACCGGCTTCTGCGGCGCCTACACGACCTTCTCCAGCTGGGCCTACGAATCGATCCGTCTGGCCGACTCGGGAGCGGTGGTGAGGGCCGCAGCCAACGTGCTCGGGAGCGTGCTCGTCGGCCTCGCCGTCGCCGGCGCGGGCCTCGCGCTGGCGCTCCACGCCTGAGCTGCGAGCCTCCTTCCGCTCCCCGCTAATCTTCGGGGCATGGTCAAGAAGCTGCTCATCCTGGCGGTCCTCGCCGCACTCGGAGTTGTCGCGGCGAAGCGACTGCGCACCACCTGAGCGCGCAGTCGTCGCCCGTCCTACCGCTAGCCGTTGCAGGACGCCCGGCTCACAGGTAGCGCACGGCGGCAGCCCGCCGTCGTGATCGATACCGGCGTGCCTCGCGACTGCCGATCCACCAGCCGAGGACCAGGGCGCACGCGGCAAGGGTGAGCGCGCCGAAGCTCACGGCGACCGCCGGCCGGACCTGGGTGGCTCGGACTCGGTGACGCATCCGAGCTGCCAGCGGGACCGGGCGGACGAAGTGCAGGACCTCATAGCCGCGCTCGCGCGCCACCCTGGCCAGCACGCGGTCCGGATTCACGGCGACGGGATTGCCCACGGCCTCGAGCATCGGCAGGTCGCTCGCCGAGTCGCTGTAGGCGTACGAGCGGGCCAGGTCGAGGTCGAGACGCTCGGCCATCTCCTGCATCGCCGCAGCCTTGAACGGACCGTAGGCGTAGAACGCCATCTCGCCGGTGTAACGCCCTTGCTCGTCGAGCGCCGCTCGGGTGGCGATCGCCTCGTCCACGCCGATGTGGTGCCCGAGAGGCACCACCAGCTCCTCGGGCGACGCCGAGACGAGCACGACAAGACGGCCCTCCGCGTGGTGGCGCTCGATCAGGTCCATCGCCTCGGCGTAGATGATCGGGTCCACGACGAGCTCGAGCGTCTCGGCCACGACGGAGATGACCTGCTCGCGCTCCCAGCCCTTCGTGAGGCGCAGCACCGAGCCCCGGATCCGCTCGAGCCGCTGCTCGCTCGCGCCGAGGTGCAGGTAGACGAGCTGGGCGAGCCCCGCCTGGAGCAACGAGCGCCGGGAAAGTAGCCCGCCGTAGTGCAGCGGACCGCGAAAGGCCGCCATCGCTGCGCGGGCGATGACCGTCTTGTCGAGGTCGAAGAAGGCCGCCTCTCGGGCCACCGAGGCGCCTAGGGGACGACGAGGAGGCGCCGGACCTCGTCGTCCGAGTCACCGGTGACGAGCATCAGCACCTCGTCGCCGGCGCCGAGGACGGTGTCCCCACGCGGCACCACCACGTGGCCGTCGCGCACGACGGCGACGACCGTGGCCTCACGGGGCAAACCCACCTCGACGATCGAGCGTCCGGCCGCCGGGGACTCGGGCACCAGGGTCACCTCCACGAGGCGAGCGTTGCCACCCTCGAACTGGAGCAGACGCACCAGCGCACCGACCGACACCGCCTCCTCCACGAGGGCGGAGAGCAGGTGCGGGGTCGACACGGAGATGTCGACCCCCCAGGTCTCGTTGAACAGCCAGTGGTTCTTGGGGTGATTGACCCGGGCGATCACCCGCGGGACCGCGAACTCCTGCTTCGCGAGCAGGGAGATGACGAGGTTGTCCTCGTCGTCGCCGGTCGTGGCGACGACCACGTCGGCCTCCTCCAGGCGGATCTGCTGGAGCACGTCGACCTCGCAGGCGTCGGCCGAGACGAGCTGGACCGACCCACCGGTGGGGGGCGACTCGATCCCTCCCACGTTCTTCTCCACGAGCACGACCTCGTGGCCGCTCGCGGCCAGGTCGTCGGCAAGGAACGTGCCGACGGCGCCGGCTCCAGCGATGACGACCCTCATCGCGACAGCTTCGGCTCGGGCTGGATCGGCGCCAGCACCTCGTCGAGGCGGGTGCGGGCGCCGAAGTCGACCGCGAGGTGGAGCAGGTCCCCCTCCTGGCCGACGAGGTCCCCCGGTCCGAGATTCGGTACCCCGGCGCGCGTGACCACCACAACCCGGGCGCCGGTCTCGGCCTCCAAGGCGGAGAGGCGGCGCCCGCACCAGGCCAACGGGAGGAGTCGCTCGACGAGTCGCACCCGTCCGGTCGGGTCCGACCATTCGGCCACGGTCTGGTCGGGGAAGAGCTTGCGCATCACCTGGTCGGTGGTCCAGGTGACCGTGGCCACCGTCGGAAGACCGAGTCGCTGGTAGATCTCGGCGCGGCGGGGGTCGTAGATGCGCGCCACGACGTTCGGGATCCCGTAGCTCTCCCGAGCGATGCGCGCGCACAAGATGTTGGAGTTGTCCCCGCTCGTGACCGCCGCCAGCGCGTGGGCGCCTTTCGCCCCCGCAAGCTCCAGCACGTCACGGTCGAAACCGGCGCCGACCAGGGCCTGGCCTCCCCATCCCGGGGGCAGACGGCGGAAAGCCTTCTCCTGCTTGTCGATGACGACGACCTCGTGGCCGTCTCTCAGAAGCTCAAGCGAGAGGCGCGAACCCACCCGCCCGCAGCCGACCACGATCACACGCACGTCCCTATCGAACACGCCAAGGCCGCGGCGCACAACTCGCCCCCCGAGTTGTGCCGCGGGGCTGTGACCTGAGCAGACTACG
>JAODBN010000303.1 GCA_025463965.1 Acidimicrobiaceae bacterium | reverse complement strand
TCAACGCGACCATGATCGCCGGCTTCAACAGAGGCAAGGTCACGCTGACGAACCTTCTCCAAGGTCCCGCCCCGTCCACATGAGCAGCCTCGTACACATCAGAGGAGATCGCCTGCAAGCCGGCCAGGAGGATGATCGCCACCAGCGGCGTGTTCTTCCAGACGTCCGAGGCGATGATGACCGCCCACGACGATCCCGCCGATGCGGACCAGGTGACGTGCGAGCCCGGTAGGTGAAAGATCCTCAGCAGGTAGTTGACGAAGCCGCTCTGCGGGTCGACCATCGTCTTCCAGAGCATTGCCGAAACGACCGTCGGCACCGCCCAGGGAACGAGGATCGCGGCCCGGACGAAGCCCCGTCCCCGGAACGGCTTGCTGATCACGACGGCGAGGGCGAGACCCACGCAGACCTCGATGATCACCGACACGGCCGTGAAGAAGACGGTGTGGCCGAGGTCCGAGGTGAAGCCCGGCTCGCTGAACAGCTCGTTGTAATTGTGCACGCCGGAGAACCCTTTACCGGCTCCGGGGTTCGCCAGCTGATCGGTGTGGAACGAGTTCCACAGGTTGTAGACGAGAGGAAAGGCGGTGACCGCGAGCAGGGCGATCAGCGCGGGAGCGATCAGCAGGAAGCCGATCCTCCGGTCGGCGCGGGCCCAGCCGCGAGAAGGCCGTGATGGCCTTCCCGCGGCCGGCTTGGCGTCAGTCCATGTCGAGCTGGCGTCATCTGCAGCACCCGCGTCATGGCTCGATTCGTCAAGCTCGCTCGAGCGCATCGGGAGAACAGCCCCTAGCTGTTCCCGGTGACGAACAGCTTCTTGACCAAGGGGGCCGTCTGGGAAAGCGCCGCCTGGGCGCTCGTCTGGTTGGAGAGGACCGACGAGAGCATGGTCTGCAGATCCAGCGAGATCTGAGAGTACTCAGGCGATACCGGCCTCGCGGCAGTGACGGCGAACACCTTCTCTGCTTGGATCAGATAGGGCACCGCCTTGGTCAGCGCGGCCGTGTAGGCAGCGTGGACTGCGGGAGCGTCACCGGCGACGATCATCCGGTGAGCTTGGACCTGAGGACTCTCCAGGTACTGGATGAACTTCCAGGCCGCCGCTTGGTTCTGGCTCGCCTTGTTGATCACCAGGTCGTCCCCACCGAGCGATGCGGAGGGGTGTCCAGTGGAGGACGGGAAGGGGATCCACGCCACCTTGCCGGCGATGGAGGAGCCCTTGGCGTTCACCAACGGGAACAGGTACGGCCAGTTGATCGCGAAGGCCGACTGCCCGGACACGAACGCATCTTGAACGTTCGTCTCTTCCCACGCCGTCACCGATGCTGGGGCGATCTTGTACTTGTAGACCAAGTCGTGCATGTACTGGAGCGCCTTCGCGTTCGCCGACGTGTTGAGGTTCGAGACGTTGAGCGATCCGCCGAACCCACCCAGAATGTCTTGGTAATCGCAGATGACGCCCTCGTACTTGGCGCCCTCGAACGCGATTCCTTCCTTCAGCGACGTGTCCTTCTTCATCGCCGCCTGCGCATCGGTTACCAGCTGTTGAGGCGTCTTCGGCGGCGTCGGGACCAGATCGGTGCGGTAGAACAGTCCCTGGGCGTTGATGAACCACGGCATGCCGTAGTACTGGCCCTTGTAGGTCACCGTCTTGACGACCGACGAGAAGAACTGGTTCATGTTCGGGTGGAACTTCGTGAGCGGCAGGATCCAGCCGGCCTTGGCGAACTCGGCCGGATAGATGATGTCCGACTCGATGATGTCCGGGGTGCTGGAACCGGAGGTGAAGTCGTTCGTCAGCTGCTGGAGAGCATCGGACGTGTTCGACGACAACAGCATCGTCTTGACCTTGATGCTGGGATTGGCCTTTTCGAAGCCAGCGATCGCCGCGTTGGTCGTGGCCTGCTCCGCTCCGAGACCTTGGACGGCGAACACGACCGTGCTCGAGGAGCTCGCCGCGGACGCCGAGAGCGCCCCGGTTGTCAGCGCGCTGGCGATGAGCACCGACGCGGCTCCTGCCGTGGCGATCCTTCGTCCCACCGACCGTCGCCGGGATGCACGCGCAAGATCGACGACGCTCGAGCTCGGTGTCATCGAGCGGTCCCCCACCATTCGTCTTGCAATATTCTTCATGCGCTTACCTCGCTTTTTTCGTTTTTCCACCTCATGTCGACCCGATCGACCCGATTGTTCGTCACGTTGGCGCAGCTCCGTGAGCCTGAGTCGGCGAGGGCGCGGCATGCTCTGGGCCCAAGCAACAGGGTCTCGATCGCTTCAGGTCCCCCTCGGCACGCGTCGAATCGATCGAGACCTCGTCGAAGACCGGCGCGGAGGTCGCCGTGGGGCCCAGCATCATCGCAACGCGGCCGACAAGCGGTCCGGCGGTGCCCCGGATTCGTGGGTCCTGCACTCTGTGTGCCAGCGAGCACGGTGTGTGCCAGCGAGCACTCTGTGGCCCACCGAGCACGGTGATCGATCGTCTGGCGGCACGCCCTTTGACGGACGATCGGCCCGGAGTTCGTCGGCAGCTCGAAGACCTCGGCCGACAGGTGAACGTCGACGCTGGTCGCCGACGTCTCGCTGCCCCCAAGGCCCAGCCGGCCCGACGTGCCCATAGCGCCTCCGTCAGTGACGCCCCTCAGAGTGAGGTGCCCAAGTCGCCGTCGGTGTATTCCCCGGCGGCTCGCGCTTCGCTGTTTGCGGCAAGCTCGTGGTTGTTGACCAGCGGTTTGTCTCTATTAGCTGGAGGGCGCCTCGAAGACCACGGTCGGTTCGACGTGAATCTCGGTACGGTGCGGATTGGCGACATAACACTCACGGTGTGCCACCTCAACGAGATGGCGCACGCGCCTCGCTGGATCACGCGCGGCCCGAATGATCGGTCTCAGCACGATGAGCCTGACCGCGGATCGTCCTCGGACATCTGTTCGTCCTCCTCGGCGTCGTAGCCGACGACTTCGACCTGGGCTCGGTGGCGACAGCGAGGAAGCTCAGCAACTGACAGGAGGCCGCCGCCAGGACGACGAGCTGCTCGGACCGGGTCGCCGCGGAACGAAGAATCGACTGACAGGGTGAGCGCAGCGAAGTCGCCGGTGGGGCGCTGGCCGAGTGCGTACGGTCGCAGGCGTGATAGCCAACGGCGGTCGCGCCGGACCACCCGCAACGGACCCGACGAGGATGCGACCGTGTCCCCTGGCTCACTCCCAGGCTCGTCCGGTGTCAGAATCCCAGGATAGGACCGGTCTGGGGCTACCCGCGTGACAGAGGTTCGTCTCGCCGGGCGGTGCTGGGCGGCTCAGCTGCACTGCTATTGACGACCCCTGCGACGACCAGTATGTTCGCCGACGAAGCGACTGTCGACAGTCTACCGGGGGGAATTCCGAATGGCCGAGCAGCCCTCGGGGCAGACGCGGACAGGACCGCCCCCGCTCAGAGTCGCCCTCCTAGGGGGAGCCTGGTGAGCGAGCGCGACACCGTGCACCCTTGGGTTGCCGAGGGCAGCCGCAAGATTCGCTTCTCGGTCTTCTCGGTGTTCTTGCGGGAGTGGGCAGACGTCGTGAAGGCGGCTCAGCGTGCCGAGCGGCTCGGGTTCGACGGCTACTGGGCCCACGATCATCCGAACCGCCTCATGGACTGCTGGACCCAGCTCACCATGCTCGCGATGGCGACCGAGAGGATCCGACTGATCTCTCTCGTGAGCTGCGTCTACTACCGGCTCCCCCACTTGCTGGCCCGCCAGGCGGCCGATGTTGACAGGGTGAGCGACGGGCGCTTGGTCCTCGGCATCGGCATCGGAGACGACGTCCCCGAGTTCGACCAGATGTGCCTCCCGTTTCCACCCGTTGCGGACCGCCAGGCTGCACTCGAGGAGACCATCGACATCGTCCACGGTCTTTGGAGTGGAGAGCCGTTCACCTACGAGGGCAAGCACTTCCAGGTAAAGGATGCTGCACTGCGCACCCTGCCGGTCCAGCAACCCCACGTCCCCATCCTCATCGGCGGGGGAGGCGAGCGGGTGACCTTGCGCCAGGTCGCCAGGTACGCCGACATGTCGAACTTCGCGCCGCACGAGTGGGCCGGCGCTGCTTACAAGACGAGCGACGTCGAACGGAAGTACGCAGTGCTCAAGCAGCACTGCTTGGACGTCGGGCGCCCGTACGAGTCGATCCTTCGCTCGCACTTCACCCCGTTCGTGATCCTGGCTGAAAACGAGCAAGCACTCGAGAAGAAGCGAAAGAGCGCCCGCATCCCCGATGCTGCGCTCCACCAGGAGATCGTGGTCGCCACCCCCGCTGAAGCGATTCTCCACTTCCAGGCACTTGCCGATGTCGGTGTCCAGTACTTTCTCGCCTCCGTCGACGGAGAAGACGAGGAGAGCTTCAATCTCCTCGCCGAAGCGGTCATCCCTTACGTCCGGCTCGGGTCCGAGCAGTAGTCCGATGCGCCTCTTCGGACACCTCGCCGACGTACCGATGGCCCCGTGTCCAGGAGGTTCACGAACCGTTGACAGCGCATTGGGGGGTGCTTGCCGTTTGCACATGATCTGACCGACTGGAGCTCCCTCAGGGACCTCCAGCAATCATCGAGGAGCAGTGGGGGGAATTTTCGTTGCTTCGCTCGGGTCCGCACCAGCTCACAGGCCCGAACCGGCGCCGAAGTCCCGGTAACTAGGGGTGTGCAGAGACCGATCTACAAGAGGGGGAAACATGTCTGATAGCAATCATGATGAGTCGTCAAAGGAAGATTCCGGGAAGAGTTCGCTCAGTCGGCGTCAGTTCCTGGGCGCGAGTGCCGCAGGGGCCTTGGCGGTGGGTCTCACGCCCAACCTTTCCAAGCTGAAGTCGTTGCAGATCCGGCCGCGTGCCGCGACCACGACGTTGAAGCTGATCTCCTGGGAGCCGTTCGGTCAGAGCCCGGAGTTCCCGGCTTGGACCAAGGTCGTCAACGAGTTCATGGCGGCGAACCCCACGATCAAGGTCGAGTGGGGCGGTTGGCCCTTCTCGACGTTCGACACGAACATCATCGCCGAGGCGCAGGCAGGCGGGGTCAACGCAGACGTCGTCATGGCGCCTCCCGAGGCAGCGTCGACGCTGATCGCGAAGTACAACCTCGCGGTTCCGCTGCAGTCGATCACCAAGAAGCTCGGCCTGATCCCGATTCCTGCGCACAAGCAGTTCACCCTCAACGGGAACCTGTACGCACTCGGTGTCATCGACGTGGCGTTTGCCCTCACCTACGACCAGCGGCTGCTCAAGGCTGCGGGCTTCAGCAAGCCGCCGAGCACCATGGAGCAGTGGCTCGCCGCGGTCAAGGCGACGACGAAGTCACCGAGCCAGTTCGGGGCGTCCCTCATCAACACCACGGCCGCCCAGGCGGACTGGTGGAACCAGCTGCAGAACTTCTGCCTGCCCTACGGCGGAGTCTGGGCGAAGGGCACCACCCTGACGATCGACTCTCCCGCGAACATCAAGGGAGTCGAGTACTGGCTGTCCCTGCTGAACGCCTCGGGCATCAAGGGCACCTCCGAGACCGCGCTCACCAAGCTCGTCCTGAGCGACCGGGTGGCGACGCAGTTCAACGTGGCTGCGGGGCTCAGCAACTACAAGACGCTGGCGCCGAAGCTGTACCCGAACCTGCGCAGCACCCCACCGCCATGGCCGAGCAAAAAGGCGATCGCCCGACTTCACCCGCTCCTGGTCATGAAGAGCTCGAAGAACATCGAGGCCTCCATGAAGCTCGTCGAGTGGTGCGTGACGCCCAAGAACCTCTACTACTTGACGGTCACGAACGGCTACCCGATCATTCCCTTCAGCAACTTCCAGGACTTCGAGCCCGGGTACAAGAAGTACCTCACGAACACCCCGTGGCTTCCGGGCTTCCTCGAGACGAACTACGTCGGCGAGTTCGACATCCTCGGCCAGTACACCTACGCCTACGCGCAGATCGGCAACATCATCGCTCAGAACCTTGAGCGGGCAGTGTCCGGGAGTGCTTCCGTTGCCCAAGCACTCCACAGCGCGCAGACCCAGGCAAAGGAGTCTCTGCACGCCTAGCGGCGGGTAACCAGAACGGTTCCAGAGGCCAGCCCCCGGGCGTCGAAGGACGCCCGGGGGTTGTGCCGCTGGTCCCGAAGCGGTACTCATTGGCTGTACCTGCAAGTGGTTTGAAAGGATCGCAGGCTGACCCCTGCGGCGCGTGAAGCGAGGTTTGTAGTGGCAGCAACAGAAGCTCTGGTCATCGAGCAACCGAAGGCGAGAGCAGCAGCTCGCCCGTCTTCGAGTGGCAGCTCTTTCGGCCGCGCCGCGGGGATGCAGACCAACTTGCATCGCAAGCTGCTCGTTCCCATTTTGCTCTTCGAAGGCGCCTTCGTCATCTATCCCATCGTGCGTGGGATCATCCTCGCCTTCCAGCAGACGAACTTCGGCAAGACGTCCTGGGTCGGGCTGGCCAACTTCCGCCAGATGATCCACGACCCCATCTTCTGGGCCTCCATCAGGACGACCTTCGAGTTCACCTTCGCCATGGTGGTCGTCTGGCTGAGCCTCGGCCTCGGCGTGGCGCTGCTCACGAACTGGGCTTTCAAGGGTCGCTCTTTCGTGCGAGGAATCCTCGCCATTCCCTGGGCGATCCCCGACGTGCCGACCGTGCTGACCTTCACGATCATGCTGGACCCGAACTTCGGGATCCTCAATCGCATCGCCTCGTGGATCCCCGGGGTGCATCACCAGATTCAGTGGCTCACCGCACCGAACCTCGCCTTCATCGCCATCATCATGATGGTCGCGTGGAAGGGCTTCCCCTTCTACTCCTTGGTCATCTTGTCGAGCCTGCAGGCGATTCCCGACGAGCTGTACGAGGCGGCGCGAGTCGACGGTGCAGGGACGATCCAGCGCTTTCGATCGATCACCTGGCCGAGCATCGTCCCCACGCTCTCGCTGCTCGCCGTGCTGGCGTTCATCTTCTCGTTCCAGCAGTTCACGCTGATCTATCTAGCCACCGGCGGCGGTCCGGGCCAGGACACGTCCACGATCGCCATCCTCATCTACAACCAGGCGTTCCAGTACTTCAACTACAACTACGCGAGCTCCATGGCCGTCGTCGGTCTGCTGCTCGCGGTCATCGGGACCATTCTCTTCGTCGTGTTCGAGCGGCGGGTCATCCGGCAGCGCTACCTCCAAGGTGGTCTCGGATGAGGTCGGTCACAACAGACGTGCGGTCCAGCTCCTGCACCACCTGCGTGGACCCTGACTGCGGGGAGCGGAGGAAGACATGGCGGTGAGCACGGTCGCAATCACCTCGGCGCCGGCGCGCACTCCGCCGGTGCGCAATCCCTGGCCCCGCCGCAAGCGCAAGGCCAAGGAGGCGTTCCGCTACGCGGTCATCGTCGTCCTCTGCCTGGTCGTGCTCTTTCCCGTCTATTGGATGGTGCTGAGCACCTTCCAGCCGGAGAAGTACACGCTCACCTATCCTCCCCCGTTCTGGCTACACGGGTTCAACACCAACGCGATCAGCTCGCTGTTCAACCAACAACCGGTCGCTTCGTGGCTCTTCCACTCCTTCATCGTCTCGGCCGTCACCGTTGTCGTCACCGTCGTGCTCGCGATCCCAGGCGCCTACTTGCTCTCGCGCCTGCGCTTCCGCGGCAGTGGGGCGTTCGCGTTCCTGCTCTTGTTCACCCAGCTGATGCCCGGCGCGATGATCATCGTCCCGGAGCTCGAATGGTTCCGCACGCTCCATTGGACGAACAACCTCTTCGCCCTCGGCTTGGTCTACGCGGCCTTCAACGTTCCGCTCGGATGCTGGATCCTCAAGTCCTCGTTCGACACCGTGCCGAACGAGGTCGTCGACGCCGGCTACGTCGACGGCTGCACCCAGCTCGGATCGATCCGGCGCATTCTTCTGCCGCTGTCGCGCTCAGGGCTCGTGGCGGTGGTGATCGTCGCGTTCTTCGGAAGCTGGAACGACTACCTCTTCGCCTCCGCGTTCTTGACGAACCGCAGCCTGTACACCGCGGGTCTCGGCATCGCCACGTTCATCAGCCAGCAGAACGTCCAGCTCTACCAGCTGATGGCCGCCGGGGTGGTCTTCTCCTTGCTGCCGGTGCTCTTGTACGTCTCGGTGCAGCGTCACGTCGCACGCGGGCTGACTGCCGGCGCCCTCAAGTGAGCACCGCGATTTCTGAGCGCGCCGCCGAGAACTCGCCAGTCGGCCACGGCTGAGGTGCGCGCGCTCCTCTCCACCGGCAACGTGAGGTTCGGGCATCGGGCGCAACGAGGCGCTCGATTAGTCAAAGGGGTCGCCTGGTGAGTGGACAGCCGAGAGTGGGCACTGCGCTCGTCACCGGTGCTGGCCGTGGTATCGGTCGCGAGGTGGCCTGTCGGCTGGCGACACTTGGATGGGACGTCGGGATCACGTCCCGCTCGGGCGACGAGCTGGCGCAGACGGCCGAGCTCATCCGGGCAGAAGGTGCGCGCGTGGTGTCGGTCACGGGCGACGTGTCCAAGCCGAGTGACGTAGAGACTGTCTGCTCGGCGGTCGAGGCCGAGCTCGGGGCGGTGAGCGTCCTCGTCAACAACGCAGCGGTGAGCGGCGAGCACGCCCGCACCTACCTGTCGGACCCCGACGAGTGGTGGCACGCCATGGAGATCAACCTCCGCGGTCCGTTCTTGTACAGCCTTCGGCTGGTCCCCGCCATGGTGGATCGCCAGCGCGGCTACGTCGTCAACATCAACAGCCTCGACTGCTCGAGATCGGCGGACGCGGGTTCGCCCGTCTACAGCATCTCGAAGACGGCGCTAGGCCGCTTTACCGAGATCCAGGACGCCGAGCTCTACGGGTCCGGAGTCGTCACGTTCGGCCTCAGCCCTGGCCTGGTGCGCACGGCGATGGGCGGTGGGCGTCCCGACGCCGACGAGCTGCCCGCCGATTCTTGGCTTCCGGCCTCCGCGGCCGCAGACAAGGTCGAGCAACTGATCTCCGGGCGCTACGACGCGCTGCACGGGCGCTTCCTGCACGCCAACGACGAGTTGGACGTCGTCGTGGACTCGCTCGCTGCCGCTCCGGACGCGCGGTTCCTGCGTTTGATCCCGGCGGGGCCCGCGGACTCGATACTCGCCTATGGAGCGGCGACCAGCCACCGAGACACGCGCTGAGGAGCGCTCGCTCTCGAGCTTCGCCCGTCGGTCGTCTCGCTCGGTCGCCCTGTCGGACCGGCTCAGATGGCGGCGCGCCGGCTGCCCGGCTTTTTCCGCCCGGCGGGCGTGCGACCCGCAGAGCGGGCCGCGCTGGCGGCGCTGGCCGCCACGGCCTTTGCCGGGCGCACGGCCTCCGCGCTCACCCCGTCACCGGTGGCGGTGGACGAGCGCTTCCCCGGTGACTTCTTGGTCGCCGTCTTCTTGCTCGCCGTCTTGTTGGCGGCGACCTTCTTTGCTGGGCCCGACGCCCTCTTGGGGCTCGAGCCCCGCCCGCCGTCGAGGAGGTGCGCCAGGTAGCGGCCCGTATGACTGGCCTCAACGGTGGCAACCTTCTCCGGCGGCCCCTCGGCGACCACCCGGCCACCGCCGCGCCCGCCTTCGGGACCGAGGTCGATCAGCCAGTCCCCGGACTTGATCACGTCGAGGTTGTGCTCGATCACGACCACGGTGTTGCCCTGGTCGACCAGGCGCTGCAACACCCCGAGCAGCTTGCGGACGTCTTCGAAGTGGAGTCCCGTCGTGGGCTCGTCGAGGATGTACAAGGTGTTGCCCGTCGAGCGCTTCGAGAGCTCCGAGGCGAGCTTGACCCGCTGGGCCTCTCCCCCCGACAGCGTCGGAGCACTCTGGCCGAGCCGCACGTAGCCGAGCCCGACGTCCACGAGGGTCTGCAGGTGCCGGGCGATCACCGGCTGGGCCGAGAACAGCTCGAGCGCTTCCTCGCAGGACAGGTCCAGCACCTCGGCGATGTTGCGGCCACGCCACAGGACCTCGAGGGTGTCCCGGTTGTAACGGGCACCCTTGCACACCTCGCAAGGGACGTAGACGTCCGGGAGGAAGTGCATCTCGATCTTCAAGGTGCCGTCGCCCGCGCAGGCTTCGCAGCGCCCTCCGCTGACGTTGAACGAGAAGCGGCCGGGCTGGTAGCCGCGGACCTTGGCTTCCTGGGTCTGGCTGAACAGGCGGCGGATGTGGTCGAACACGCCTGTGTAGGTCGCCGGGTTGGAACGTGGTGTGCGACCGATCGCAGACTGGTCGATGTCGATGACCTTGTCCACGAGCTCGGCACCCTCGATGCTCTTGTGGCGACCCGGCACATTGCGCGACCGGTAGACCTTCTGGGCGAGCGAGCGGTGCAGGATGTCGTTGACGAGCGTCGACTTGCCCGAGCCCGACACGCCGGTGACGACGATGAACGAGCCGAGGGGGAAGGCCACGTCGAGGTCCTTCAGGTTGTGCTCGCGTGCGCCGCGCACCACCACCTGCCCGCGGTTGGGGCGCCGCCGTGAGGTCGGCACCTCGATCTCGCGCCGCCCGGACAGATAGGCCCCGGTCAGCGAGCTCTCGTCCGCGAACAGCCCCGCCACGTCGCCCGAGTAAACGATCTGGCCGCCGTGCTCGCCTGCTCCCGGCCCGACATCGACCACGTGGTCGGCGATCTTGATCGTCTCCTCGTCGTGCTCGACGACGATCACGGTGTTGCCGAGGTCACGCAGGCGAAGCAGCGTCTCGATGAGTCGGTGGTTGTCGCGCTGGTGCAGGCCGATCGACGGCTCGTCGAGGACGTAGAGCACCCCGACCAGTCCGCTCCCGATCTGGCTGGCGAGGCGGATCCGCTGGGCCTCTCCGCCGGCGAGGGTCGCCGCCGAGCGGTCGAGCGAGAGGTAGTCGAGGCCCACGTCCAAGAGGAACTGCAGCCGGGCCCGGATCTCCTTGAGGACCCGCTCGGCGATCATGAGGTCCCGGTCCGACAGGACGAGCTCCGCCAGCGCCTCGGTGGCCTCGCCGATCGGTAGCGCCGCCAGATCCGCGATGTTCCGGCCGCCCACGGTGACCGCCAGCGACTCGGGCCGAAGGCGCGAGCCGCCGCAGTCGGGGCACGGGACCTCGCGCATGTAGCCCTCGATCTGCTCGCGCTGGAAGTCCGACTCGGCCTCCGAGTGGCGCCGCTGCAGCCAGGGGACGACGCCCTCGAAGGCGGTGTCGTACGAGCGGGCCGTGCCGTAGCGGTTGCGGTACGAGACGTGGACGCGCTTTCCCTCAGAGCCGTACAGCAGCACCTTGCGGTGACCCTTGGCGAGGCGCGACCACGGCGTGCTGGTGGAGAAGCCGAACGCGTCGGCGACCGCCTTCACGACCCGCCCGAAGTACTCGGTGCGCGCCCCCGCCCACGGAGCGATCACCCCGTGGTCGAGGGAGAGATCGGGGTTGGGCACCACGAGCTCGGGGTCGACCTCGTAGCGCGTACCGAGGCCCGCACAGGAAGGGCACGCCCCGAAGGGCGAGTTGAAGGAGAAGTTGCGGGGGGCGAGCTCGTCGAAGGAGAGCCCGCACTCCGAGCACGCCAGGTGCTGGGAGAAGGTCAGCTCGCCGTCCGAGTCCACGAGCTGGATCCCCACGACGCCCTCGGCGAGGCGCAGCGCGGTCTCGATCGAGTCGGTCAGGCGCCGCTCGATCCCCTCGCGCCGCACGAGCCGGTCGATCACGACCTCGACGGTGTGCTGCTCGTAGCGCGCCAGCTTGATCTCGCTGCGCTCGGAGAGCTCGTGGACGGTGCCGTCGACGCGCACGCGGGCGAAGCCCTGCTTGGCGAGGTCCTCGAGGAGCGAGTCGTACTCCCCCTTGCGGCCGCGCACCACCGGGGCGAGCACGTGGAAGCGGGCGCCGTCCTCCAGACCCATGACCTGGTCGACGATCTGCTGCGGGCTCTGGCGCGTGACCGGGCGACCGCAGTTGGGACAGTGCGGCTGGCCGATGCGGGCGTAGAGCAGCCGGAGGTAGTCGTACACCTCGGTGACCGTTCCCACCGTCGAGCGGGGGTTTCGCGACGCGGACTTCTGGTCGATCGAGATCGCCGGCGACAGGCCCTCGATGAAGTCGACGTCCGGCTTGTCCATCTGGCCGAGGAACTGGCGGGCGTAAGCCGACAGCGACTCGACATAACGACGCTGACCCTCGGCGAAGATGGTGTCGAAGTCCAGCGAGGACTTCCCGGAACCGGACAGGCCGGTGAACACGACCAAGCGGTCGCGCGGAAGCTCCAGGGAGACGTTTTGGAGGTTGTGCTCGCGCGCGCCGCGAACGACGAGGAGTTCGTGTTGCATCGCAGTTCCCAGACTACCGGCGAGGTGTGACAGTTGGCCCCGGCCCAGCGCCCGGGCAGCGCTCAGCCGGCCTCTCGCAGCTCCCGCTTCAGCGATCGGATCTCGTCTCGAAGGCGCGCCGCGTACTCGAAGCGCAGCTCGACGGCCGCTTGGCGCATCTCGGCGTCGAGCGTGTCGAGCAGGCGGCCCAGCTCCTCAGTGGGCAGCTCGCCCGGGTCGTCGGGCAGCACCACCCCTGCCCGCTCGGCCGCGCGCTTGCCGGTGCGCCGCGCCCGATCCGAGCGCCCGTGGTGACCGGTCGGGAGGGGCGCGCCCACCGCCTCGAGCAGCTCGCCGGTGCCCGCGGCGGCCCGGAACTGGGCCACGAGGTCGGTCACCGCCTTGCGGATCGTCTCGGGCTCGATCCCGTGCTCGGCGTTGTAGCGCTGCTGGAGCGCCCGGCGACGCTCGGTCTCGGCGATCGCCTTGCGCATCGAGTCGGTGATCACGTCGGCATAGAGGATGACCCGGCCCGCGGAGTTCCTGGCCGCTCGCCCCATCGTCTGGATGAGCGAGGTCGCCGAGCGCAGGAATCCCTCCTTGTCGGCGTCGAGAATCGCCACGAGCGAGACCTCGGGCAGGTCGAGGCCCTCCCGCAGAAGGTTGATGCCGACGAGGACGTCGAACTCGCCGAGACGCAGGTCGCGCACGATCTCGATGCGCTCGATCGTGTCGATGTTGGAGTGCAGGTAGCGGACCTTGAGGCCGGACTCGAGCAGGTAGTCCGAAAGGTCCTCGGACATCTTCTTCGTGAGCGTGGTCACAAGGACGCGCTCGCCGCGGGCGATCGTGGTCTCGATCTCGGCGATCAGGTCGTCGATCTGGCGCTTGGTGGGCTTGACGACCACCTCCGGGTCGAGCAGGCCCGTCGGCCGGACGATCTGCTCGGCGACCCGGGTCGAGACCGAGAGCTCGTGCGCCGAGGGGGTGGCCGACATGAAGATGCACTGGTTGATCCGCTCCTCGAGCTCCTCGAAGCGCAGCGGACGGTTGTCCATCGCCGAGGGCAGCCGGAAGCCGTGCTCGACGAGGACCTCCTTGCGGGAGCGGTCGCCGGCGAACTGGCCGTGCAGCTGAGGAACGGTGACGTGGCTCTCGTCCATCACGAGCAGCCAGTCGTCGGGGAAGTAGTCGAGCAGGGTGAAGGGCGGCGAGCCGGCGCTGCGCCCGTCCAGGTGGCGGCTGTAGTTCTCGATGCCGTTGCAGGTCCCCACCTCGGCCAGCATCTCGAGGTCGTGCTCGGTGCGCATCCGCAGGCGTTGGGCCTCGAGCAGCTTTCCGTCGCCCTCGAGCTCCCCCAACCGACCGCGAAGCTCCTCTTCGATCGAGGTGATCGCCCGGCGCATCCGCTCGTCGCCCGCCACGTAGTGCGACGCCGGGAAGACCACGAGCTCGTCGAGCTCGCCCAGCAGCTCACCGGTGAGGGCGTCGAAGCGGGTGATGCGCTCCACCTCGTCGCCGAACAGCTCGACTCGTACCGCGTGCTCCTCGTAGGCGGGGTGGAGCTCCAAGGTGTCGCCACGGACGCGGAACTTGCCCCGCACCAGGTTCTGGTCGTTCCGGTCGTAGTGCATGTCCACCAGCTGTCGCAGCACCTCGCGCTGGTCGTGCTGCTCGCCCGGGTGCATCACGAGCAGGCGCCCCCGGTACTCCTCGGGCGATCCCAGTCCATAGATGCACGAGACCGAGGCCACGACGATCACGTCCCGGCGGGTGAGCAGGCTGGCAGTCGTGGAGTGGCGCAGCCGGTCGATCTCGTCGTTGATCGACGAGTCCTTCTCGATGTAGGTGTCCGTCGACGGCAGGTACGCCTCGGGCTGGTAGTAGTCGTAGTAGGACACGAAGTACTCGACCCGGTTGTCCGGGAAGAACTCCCGGAACTCCCCCGCCAGCTGCGCGGCGAGCGACTTGTTCGGCGCCAGGACGAGCGTCGGCCGCTGGGCCTGCTCGATCGTCCAGGCGATCGTGGCGCTCTTGCCCGAGCCGGTGATTCCGAGCAGCGTCTGGAAGCGGTCGTTCTCGGCGAGCCCCTGCGACAGCGTGGCGACCGCGGTGGGCTGGTCGCCCGCGGGCGAGAAATCGGAAACGACGCGAAAGGGGGGCACGTCTCAATCGTACCGAGGGGGTGCGCGGCGCCCCCTCGGGCCGGCCGGCGACGACCGTCTCGTGCTCCCGTACGTTCCCGCTCCCGTCCGTCCCCCCCCCTGCAGCCGCCCGCGCACGGCAGCTGGACGTTCGCCGGTCGCCGATCCCGAGATTCAGTGGTCGGTCGAGCCCTCCGGGCTCACGATCGCGCGGATCCGCTCCGCCGGGAGCTTCGGGGTGCGGTCGGGCCAGCACAGGCCGTTCGACTCCTGCTCGGTGTCGACGAGCTGGGTGTAGCAGAAGCCCGCCAGCTCACCACCGTCCTGGACGGCACCGAACAGGTCCTCCAGGCGATCGGCGAGCTCGTCGGAAGTTCGGGCGACGCTGTAGCCGTGCCAGTCCGGGTCGGGATCGGCGGCGAGCGCCACCCCCCCGAATTCCGACAGCACGACCGGCTGGCCCTGCTCTCCGAAGCCCTCCAGCAGGACCCGCCGCGCCGAAGGCCAGCTGCCGTGAAGCGTCTCCTCGAGCGCCGCTCGACTCCCGTAGCGGGCGGACAGCTCCGCGCCGGTCGGGGCGTAGTCGTGGACCCCGACGATGTCGCTCTCGACGTGCTCCCACCCGTCGTTCGAGATCACCGGGCGCGTCGGGTCGAGCGCCAAGGTGAGGTGGTAGAGCGCCGAGGCGAGATGCCGATGCTGGTCATGTCCGGGAAGGTCGGGAAGGCCCCAGCTCTCGTTGAAGGGAACCCAGGTCACGATGCTCGGGTGGTCCCGGTCGCGCAGCACCGCTTCGGTCCACTCCCCCACGATCCGTCGCGTCGCTCGCGCCGAGAACGCCGCCGCGCTCGGCATCTCCTCCCACACCATCAGCCCGAGACGGTCGGCCCAGTAGAGAAAGCGCGGGTCCTCGAGCTTTTGGTGCACGCGGACCCCGTTGAAGCCGAGCGAGAGCGCGAGCTCGACCTCGGCGCGCAGCGCGACGCCCGGTGCGGCGAGGTGCGAGTCCGGCCAGTAGCCCTGGGAGAGCACGAGCCGCAGGTACTGCGGGCTCCCGTTCACGAGGAACCGCCCGTCGCGCGCCGCCACCGTCCGCAGCCCGACCGTCGACCAGGCGGTGTCGCCCGGGCGTCCGTCTGCGTACGAGAGACCGAGCTCGACCGTCAAGAGCGTCGGCGAGCTCGAAGACCACAGCAGACGCTCGCGGTCCCAGACGTTCTCGAGCGCCGGCACCGGCACGGGGACCCGCACGTGGCGCCCGCCGATCGACTGCTCCGCCGCGCCGAGCAGCTCCTCGCCGAGCCACAGCCGTACCGAGAGCCGAGCCCCCTCGGCGGCTCCCGCCACCTCGGCGTCGACCGAGACGAGGCCGTCCTCCAGGCTCGTCGCGAACGAGGCGGCGACGAGGTGCTCGGCGGGGACGACTTCGCACCACACGGGCTGCCAGATCCCGCTCGTGCGGTGGTACCAGATGCGGTGAGGGTCGTCCCGCCAGTCCTGCTTGCCCCGGGGTTGGTGCGCGTCACCCGCCCGGTCCTCGGCCCGGACCACGATGCTCATCTCCCCGGTACGCGCACCGGACTGTTCGATCTCGGAGGTCACGTCGAAGCCGAAGGGCGTGTGGCCGCCCTCGTGGCGACCGACCAGCGCGCCGTTCACCCACACGGTGGCGGCGTAGTCGACGGCGCCGAAGTGCAACAGCACCCGCTCGCCGGAAGCGGGCAGCGGGACGTCGGCGCGGCGCCGGTACCACAGCACCGGGTGCGGCGAGCGGTCCGCGACCCCCGACCGGTTCGACTCCGGCGGGTACGGCACCTCGATCTTGGTGTTGAAGTCCGCCACGCCGGAACGCCACCACCCTTGGGCCAGGCCTACGTCGGCGTCGTCGTAGGCGAGCTCCCAAGCACCGGACAGGTCGTGCCATTCGGGACGGACGAGACGAGGGCGGGGATAGCCGTCGGCGATCAGCGCGTCGAGATCGTCGAGCTTCACGGCCGACTCCCCGAGGTGCGCACCACGTCGAGCTCGGTGCTCGCCAGCACTCGATCGGCTTGCTCGAGCCAGAGGTGCAGGCGTCCCGCCGACCAACCCTGCGGAAGCGTCGTCTCGATTCGCACCGGGGGCCCGAGCACGAACGGCTCGGCGACGAGCTCCGGCGCCTCCGAGCCCGCGGCGCCTTCTCGAGGCGGTGCGCCGCCGAGATGAGGGCCCCAGCAGTGGCGCACCCGCCCGCTCACCGTCCCCGCGCCGTGGTGCGAGCCCCGCACCTCGACGCTGACGAGGGAACCCGTGACCTCGAGGTCGATGCCTGGCTGGACTGGCAGCACGTCGAGGACGAGCACCGTGTCGGCGTTCACCTCGGCTGGGGACAGGTTCGCCAGGTCCTTCGGGGACCGGTCGTCGTGGAGCAGGCCCGCAAGCTCGTGCTCGATGTCGTAGAGCTCGGTGTAGACGTAGCCCGACAAGCGGTCGTGGCGCCGCAGCTCCTGGGTCTGCCACTTGAGCTGCCACCCCCGCTCCACGCTCGTGAGGCCCATCCCGTACTCGCTGTTCAGGTTGGGGCGCCCGAGCACCGCGCCCCTGACCGCCTCGAGCGGTTTCATCTCGAGGGCGGGCGGGTGGAGCGGGACCGGGATCTCGCCGCCCTCGTTCTCGACGAGCGCGGCGACGTTCTTCGCCCACCGGCCGAGATCGGGCTCGTAGTAGTGCCAGTCGGCAAGGTCGCCTCCGACGTGGGACCAGCCCGAGTTGTCGACCACCGGGCGTGTCGCGTCCAAGGAGCGGACCAGCTCGACGGTACCCGCCACGGCCTCTTGCAGCTCGGGCCGACCGGCGACGTTCCAGTCGAGGCCCCACTCCTCGTTGAAGCAGCCCCAGACGACGACGCAGGGATGGTTGGCGTCACGATCGACCATCTGCTCGATGCCCTGGCGGAAGGCTGCCAACGAGTCCGGCGAGTACCGGCTGGTGCTCGGTGGCTCCTCCCAGACGAGCATGCCCAGCCGGTCGGCGAGCGCCAGCCAGCGCGGGTCCTCGAGCTTGAGGTGCTTGCGCACCAGGTTGTAGCCGGCCTCCCGGGCGAGCTCGAGGTCGCGTCGCAGCGCCTCGGGAGAAGGCGCGCTCAGCCCGCTGGCCGGCCAGTAGCCCTGGTCGAGCACCCCCCTCAGGTAGCAGCGACGCCCGTTCAGGTGCAGCTCGTCGCCGACCACCTCGATCCGGCGCAGCCCGGCGGTGCAGGCCACCTCGTCGAGCCCGTCGTCGCTCGCCAGGCGTGCCAGCACCCGGTACAGGTGCGGGTCCTGCGGCGACCACGCCCGGGCATCGGGGATCGGGAGCTCCACCTCCACGGTCCCCTCGGCGCCGACCTCGAGCACCCCGCCCGGCGAGACCCCCTCGACGGTCAGCTCGAGGCGAGCCCCGGCGGCCGCCGGACCCTCCACGCGCACGCGTGCGCGCAGGCCGTCGAGGCCCTCGAAGGACACGAGGCGCACCTGGGCAAGGAACGTCGCCGGGCGGGGCTCCAGCCACACCGGCTGCCAGATCCCGCTCGATGGCTGGAACGAGCAGCTGTCGTAGTCATCGGCCGGGATGCTCCGCTGCTTGCCGTGCGCGATCGCCCGCTTGTCGATCGGGGCCTCCACGGCCACGACGAGCACCCCGCCGAGGGTCTGGCCGTCGGC
>JAODBN010000349.1 GCA_025463965.1 Acidimicrobiaceae bacterium | reverse complement strand
GACGACGCTGGCAAGCGCCCGGCGGCCGAACTTTGAGCTGTCGGCGACGAGCACGGAGCGCTCGGCTGCGGCGACCATCGCCTGCTTCACGGGCACCTCGACGGTGTTCACGTTCGAGGTGCCGACTGCGGCATCGACTGCGTCCGCCCCGAGGAAGGCCCAGTCGAGGTGAAGCCCGCTCAGGAAGTCATGCGTGCTGGAGCCGACGAGGGTGAAGACGGAGTCGATCAGCTGACCTCCGGTTACCAGGAGCTTCACGCCCCCCGCGGCAGCGAGATAGTGGGCGATGCGTAGGTCATTGGTCGCCACGGTAAGGCCGCGCCGATCCCTCAGCGCCTGGGCGAGGGCATAGGTCGTCGAGCCGCTGTCGAGGACGACGGACTGTCCGTCGGAGACGAGGCTCGCCGCGTGGCGCCCGATCGCCCGCTTCTCGGCGAGCCGCTCGAGCTTCTTCGCCTCGTAGGGGACGTCGAGGGAGTGGACGCCGCCGACCGGCAATGCGCCCCCGTGGGTGCGCTGGACCGTTCCCGCCCGGGCGAGCGCATCGAGGTCGCGCCGGATCGTGGAGACGTCTACGCCGAGGTCGGCGGCGAGCTTTCGCGCCTCGATGTATCCGGACTGCTCGATGCGCGAGAGGATCTCCCGCCGTCGTCTCTCTGCGATCACCCGCGTCCTCCATCTGGCCCCGTTGCCGGCGGCTCCCAGCCTCGCGGCGGTTGCGCCAGGGCGCACGCGGTGGTAGAGGTTACTGCATGACTATGAGCGAAAACGTGCAGAACGGTGCACGTGGCGACGGTGTGGTCCTCGGCGGCAGGTTCCGCACGATCTTCCCGAAGGCGGCCAAGCCCCTCATCGCCATGGCGCACATCCCGGCGCTGCCGGGGACGCCGCTCTACGCCGCCGCCGACGGCGTGCGCGGCCTCGTGCGGCGTGTCCGCGACGACGTCGCCGTGCTCGTCGACGCGGGGTTCGACGCCGTCATGTTCTGCAACGAGAACGACCGGCCCTACACATTGAAGGCCGACCTCGCCGCCTCGGCGGTGCTCGCCCGCGTCGTGATCGAGTGCGCACCCGAGACCATTCCCTACGGGGTCGACTACCTCTGGGACGCCGAGTGCGCGCTCGCTGCCGCAGTGGCGAGCGACGCGAGCTTCGTGCGCGAGGTGGCGACCGGCCTGTGGGAGTCGGACATGGGCCTTTGGTCATCGGACGCCTCGGCCCTTCTCAGGCACCGGCGGGCCCTCGACGCTGACCCCATCGCCGTCTTCATGAACGTCACGCCAGAATTCGCCTCGAACCCCGGCCGCCGCAGCCCGGCCGAGGTGGCGAAGTCCGTCGCCGTGTCGAGCCTTCCCGACGCGATTCTCGTCTCCGGCCCAATGGCTGGTGCCGAGCCCGAGGTCTCGACCCTCGCCGAGGTGCGCAGTGCGGTCCCGGCCGATCTCCCGGTCCTGCTCAACACCGGGGCGAGCGCGACGAACATCGGCGAGTTCCTCGAAATCGCGGACGGCTGCATCGTCGGCAGCTCGCTGAAGGAAGACGGCTACACCTGGAACCGAGTCGATCCGGGCCGGGCGAGCGCCTTTGTCCGGACCGCGCGAGGCTGACGCCTCCCTTGGGAGAACTCCTTCTCGGCATTGATCTCGGCAGCACGGCGACGAAGGTGACGCTGTTCGATCCCGAGCGGGGCGTGCTCGCCTCGCAAGCGCGATCCTCTCCCCTCTTCTCCGAAGGGGCCGGCTTCGCCGAGGCGGACACGGCAATCTGGTGGTCGAACGTGTGCGCCCTCGTGCCTGCGGTCATCGAGGCCGCCGGTGCCGACGGCGCTGCGGTGGGCGGCATCGCCACGACCGGCATGGTCCCGGCCGTCGTCCTGCTCGACGAGCACCGCCGGCCGCTGCGGCGGGCGATCCTCCAAAACGACGCGCGCGCCGTGGTCGAGATCGCCGAGATCGAGGGCGTCCTCGAGCAGGTGGGGTTCGACCACCTCGCCCGGACGGGATCTGCGCTCACCCAGCAGTCGGTCGCTCCCACCTGGCGCTGGCTCGAGCGCCACGAGTCGGGCGTCGTCGCCGACACCCGCGCACTCATCGGCTCCTACGACTGGCTCGCCGTCGCCCTCGGCGCGCAGCTCCATGTGGAGGCGAACTGGGCGCTCGAAAGCGGCCTGTACGAACTCGACGGCGGACTCGCCGTGCCGGTCCTCGACGCGGCCGGTATCCCCGAGTCCGCGTGCCCGCAGGTGCGGCGTCCCGGAGAGCTCGTCGGCTCGCTCGGCGCCAAGGCCGCGGCAGAGCTGAGCCTGCCGGCGGACATACCGCTCTACGTCGGCGGCGCAGACCACGTCCTCGCGGCGTATGCGGCGGGTCTCGCCGAGCCGGGCGACTGGCTCGTCAAGCTCGGCGGCGCCGGCGACATCCTCGTGGTGAGCGACTCCCCCGCCCTCGACTGGAGGTGGTATCTCGACGCTCATCCGGCGCCCGGGCTCTGGCTCCCGAACGGATGCATGGCGACTTCGGGAAGTCTGCTGCGCTGGGCGCAGCAGCTCTTCGGCGGGGAGGAGCTCGCCGACCTCGACGAGGAGGCTGAACAGGCCGGGGCCGCTCCCCTGCTCTGCCTGCCCTACTTCCTCGGCGAGAAGTCGCCCCTGCACGACCCGGACCTGCGCGGCGCGTTCGTCGGGCTCGAGCTCAGCCACGGTCGCGGCGCGCTCTTCCGCTCGTGCCTAGAGGCCGTCGCCTACGGCTTTCGGAACCACGTCGACATCTTCGAGTCCGCTGGGCTTTCGCTCGGGTCGGCCCGGGTGAGCAACGGAGGAAGCGGCTCGACCCTGTGGAAGCAGATCCTCGCCGATGTGCTCGGGCGCGAACTGAGGCCGGTCGTTGACCACGGAGGCGCCTCGCTCGGCGCGGCGCTCGTCGCCGCTGTCGGCTCGGGGGCGCTCGGTGCCTGGGGCAAAGCGGGCGCCTATGTCCGGCTCGGTGACCCGATCACGCCGCGTGGTGAGAACCGCTCCGCCTACGAGGAGGGATACGAGATGTACCTGGAGCTCCAGTCGACCCTCACCCTGGTCTCGCACCGCCTGGCTCGGCGGGGTCGGCAATGAGCGGGATCGCCGTCGTCACCGGCGCCGGTTCGGGAATTGGCGCGGCGATCTCGCGCGAGCTCGCCGCCCGGGGCCGCGTCGTCATCCCGACCGATCTCGACCCGGCCGCCGCAGCGGCGACCGGAGCGGCCTGCGGCTCGCCGGCGACCCACCGCCTCGACGTCACCGAACCGGTCGAGGTCGCCGAGGTGATCACGTCGATCGTGACGGAGCACGGTCCAATGGAAGTGTTCGTCTCCAACGCCGGCATCTCGCGCATGCGCCGCTTCCTCGAGATCACCCCCGAGGAATTCGACTCCACCATCGGCGTGAACCTACGCGGCCTCTTCCTCGCCAGCCAGGCTGCGGCGCGCTCCATGGTGGCTGCCGGAAGGCCCGGATGCATCGTGAACGTCGCCTCGATGGCGGGCAAGCAAGGCCGCGTCCCCTACCTTGCCGACTACGTCGCCTCGAAATTTGGGGTCGTCGGGCTGACCCAGGCAATGGCGTTCGAGCTCGCCGAGCACGAGATCAGGGTGAACAGCGTCTGCCCCGGCTACGTGGCGACGCCGATGCAAGATCGCGAGCTCGCCTGGGAATCTGAGCTACGGGGCGTCGACGTCGAGGCCGTGCGCGAGCTCTACCTCGCCGACACGCCCCTTCGTCGTCTCGAGCTTCCCGAGGACGTGGCCCGGGTTGTCGCCTTCCTCGCCGGCCCAGACGCATCGTTCGTGACCGGCGAATCCCTGGCGGTGAACGGCGGCGCCTTCATGGACTGACCGCTCGTTCAGTTCGCTTGTCTAACTCGGGTGTCCGGTGGGCACGCGCGCTAAAACCGCGCCAGCCCGTCGTCTTCACGGCGAGCGAACAATTGATCCCGCATAGCCCGGGCGCCTTGCTCGTGCCCGGCGCCGCCGCAGGGTCGCTGCCCAGCGGCGTCTCTATCGCGCTGGCACAGCCTGAGGTCGAGCAACACCTCGACCAGACAGGGACGGGAAGCGCCAGGTCGGCGGCGGCGGGCGAGGCGCCGGCAAGCGCGGCGGCGGTCCCCACCGGTCCAAGAACGCGGCACATCTGCGGACTGCTCGTGAGGTCGGGCGGGAAGGGTCCGGCACAGGGTCCCCGCCCACGGAGAGGGAAACAACATGCTGCTGGATAGCTCTCATACCCCCCAATGGGACCGTCGTGAGCGATTCACAATCGCGGTTTTCGACCAGGTTGCTAGGCCTGAACGATGCAACTACTCGTTGCACCTAAAGGCGTCGTGGTCGATTGTGTAGTCGCTGTCCGACTCCGAAGTAGCGTTGACAGTCGACAACCTCAGTGCCACACTGCACGTCGAGAGAGACCGGAAAGGGTCGGACCACGGCCAAGCGGCTTGGACGAGCCGCAGCTCTCTCGTGCCAGATCTGGTCGGTCCCCGATAGGCCTATTGGGGATGCCGGCTGAATGATCAGGGGGACCGTGTGACGAGTCGACACGCATGACGTGACCACTCACCGAGCTTCTCGATCCGCGCGGACGGACCGCCGTCATGATTGGAGCGGCCGGCCAGCGCCGCGGCGCGAAGCTGTAGGGCTGGCCGAGGCCAGAGGCCCTGTGGCGACGATCGACATGTGCTCCGACGAGATCGGTGCTGCTACGGCGTCGGTCACCAAGCCCGGCCCCGAGCCGGTCGGGATCGTCGGTGACATCGCGTGGCCGGAGCCGGTTGCGGGGATCGTGGTCGCTCCGCCGAAGGCACTCATCACGGTCGACATCCTCTCCAGCAATGCCGGCTGGGGAGTTCACTCCGTCCTCGGGGATTTGCCCCTCCACGACTTCGAAGGGGCACGTGGCGTCCGGGGGGCCAAGACGTCGACGAACTCGGTCAACATGGCGATCGCTGACCGCGCCGTCCTGTGCGATGACCGGTGTCCAAAGGTCCTCGGGGGCGAGCCTCGCGAAGATCGCCGCGGCGATCTGGCAGTTCGAGCGCGGCGAGCACGCGGGTGGGAGCCGAAGCCTCCCGGCTTTCGGCTTCGAGTGGATCTCGGGGAAGGCTTGCTGACGTCACCGAAGACCAACACCAGACTTGACCTCGACCCGGACGTCGGCATTCTTTGCGCTGACGAACTGCCACTGGACTCGGAAGCCCTTGGAGTTAGGTGCTTGCCAGACGCCCCTGCGTCGTCCATGACCGGACGCCACAGGTATCAGTTGTAACGCCCAGCAGAATCCAATAAAAACCGGAGAGGAAACCTGCCATGGAAAAGCCTCCAGAGGTACAGCCGACTGAATCAGCGGTGAGCGGGATGCCACCCACCGAGGACAGCGTCACGATGTCGCGGCGACAAGTCCTCAAATATTCAGCGCTACTAGGTGCCGGCATACCGGCAGCTCGGATTCTCCAGCGACCCGCTTCTCCTGGCATGTCGCGTGCCGTCGGGTCTGCCGCTAGCAAGGTGCAGCTTCGTATGCTCCAATACCAGACGTACTACCAGGACGACAACACGGTCTGGAAAGCGTACGAGCGTACGCAGAACAAGGTGGCCGTCACCA
>JAODBN010000339.1 GCA_025463965.1 Acidimicrobiaceae bacterium | reverse complement strand
ACCCCTATGTTCCTTGAGCTACATGACCTCCATTTGCTCAATAGCCTGGCGGGCCTGGTCATCGTCTATACGACCTTCAATCTGCCGTTCGGACTGTTCGTCATGCGGAACAGCTTTCGCCAGATTCCACGTGAGATGGAGGAGTCGGCAGTGGTGGACGGCGCCCGGACACGTCAAATCCTGGTACGAGTTATGGGACCGCTTGTCTTTCCAGGGATCATGACGGTTTGCATCTATACCTTCCTGTTCTCATGGACCGAGTTTCTTGCAGCACTTACGTTCCTTACCAGCAACAACCTCTTCACGCTCCCCGTCGAACTGCTGTACATCCAGCAAAATGGGGCGTTCGGTCAGGTCAACTATGCATTGCTTGAGTCGGGTGCCGTGATCGCCATGCTGCCAGCGGTGGTCGTATACCTGGCACTCCAGCGCTATTACGTTGCCGGGCTCTTCTCCGGCGCGGTCAAGGGATGAGCCGTGTGCTGACTTGGATCAGTTGGGGAAGCGGTAGGGCCAGGGTGATCGACAACTTCCGCACGGATGAGCTACCCAATGGAAGGACGGCAGGGAATGATTGACGTTGAGCGGATCAGTCTGCACGCTCAGGGGGCGGTAGTCGTCGGGGCTGGCGGTGGGATCGGCGCTGCTGCAGCCCGCCTTTTGGCCGGCCGAGGGGCATCGGTCTTCTGTGTCGACCGTGATGGCGCGGCGGCCCAACAAACGGCCGCGTCCATCGAGGCCCGATCGGGGACCGCCTTGTCGGCTCAGGGCGATGTCGCTGATCAAAGGTCGTTGGCCTCCGCGTTCGAGCATGCGGTGGATAGGTTCGGCCAAGTGCATATTGTGATTAATTGCGTCGGCGTACAGGGCCCGCTGGGCCGGCGAAGTCACGAGGTCGGCCTCGATGAATTCGATGCCGTATATGCGATCAATCTCCGCGGAGCGTTCTTGGTCGGTCAGATGGCTCTCCCTCACATGCTTGAACGTCAATATGGGCGGATAGCTCACGTGGCGTCGATTGCTGGAAAAGAGGGGAATCCGAACATGATCGGTTATTCGACTACGAAAGCGGGACTCATCGGGATGGTGAAGGCGCAGGGTAAGGAGTACGCAGAGGACGGCATCACCATCAACGCCCTTGCTCCGGCGGTGATCAGAACTGCATTTCTCGATACCCAACCTGCTGAAGTGGTCAAGTACATGACGGATCGGATCCCGATGAAGAGACCCGGTTCTGTCGAAGAAGTTGCCGAGATGCTGGCGTGGATGGTCTCTCCGGGATGCAGCTTTACCACGGGGTTCACCTTCGACCTCTCCGGTGGTCGGGCGACCTACTGAACCGATGGCGTGTCGGTCGGGGAAGCAGCTGAGTCGGCTAGGTGGAGAGTCCCGACCGAAGGGCCTATGAGCACGCTGAGACGGTCCGGGAGCTTGGCGCCGATGAGTTGCGAGCAGATCCCAGCCGCCTCATTCGATGAAGAAGTTCGGACCCAGGTTGAGCCGACACAACCGGCTACCGGGTTTTGCGCGCCAAGTCGGCTGCTTTCGGCTCGCTATCGGTCGCCCGGGCAAGCTTGCCAGCGATGGTCCCCTTCGGTGGACGGGTTCGACGACGTCGCGGCCAGCGTCTCTGTCACATCGCGTTCTGTGGGGCGCCGGAAAAAGGACCGGGTACAGGGCATCGTTGAAGTGCTTACGGCGCCTCGGCGATTACCGGCTGCTCTGATGGGAGGGGCTGCTGTTCAGCGCGCCACAACGTGCCGACCTCTGACGAGTGGAAGCGGCCTGCTCAGAAGTCGCTTCCAGGGCAGGTCGGTCCATGACCGCCCCCCTCACTCGGCCACGGTGATCGCTCAACCGCGCCGGCACGGCACCGGCAGGGCGCCGAAGTCCACCGCGGTTCGGCAACGTCCCGCGCCCTGGACAGCTGGTGGGCACGCTTAGTTCTCCATGCCCTCAGTAGGTACAACGCTGGAGGCGGCGAGCGGAATCGAACCGCTCTACAGGGCTTTGCAGGCAAGCTGACCTGGACTTTCGCGTATCCGCGCGAATGAGAAATCCCACGTCAGGATGCTGGCGAACTGAGGTGAATCCGAGCGGACGCGCCATGGCCTCGCCATCAGTTCAGGCGATCCTGCCTGCGGTGAGCGAAGCGGAGCGAGCGCCTACAGCCAGTCCCACCGGCGGAAGGCCACGTAGAGCGCGACGGCGATACCGACGATGAGCCCGCACGAGGTGGCAAGGCCCGCATCGGTGGCAAAGCCCGGATAGGGGAGGTTCTGGCCGTAGAAGCCGGTGATCGCGGTCGGGACGGCGATGATCGCGGCCCAGCTCGTCACCTTCTTCATGATGAGGTTCATCCGGTTGCTCTGGATGGTGATGTTCGTCTCGAGGATCGAGGAGATGAGGTCCCGCAGTGACTCGGTCCACTCGGTCGCTCGCAGCACGTGGTCGTAGACGTCCTGGTAGTAGGGGGCGATCTCGTCGTCCATGACGTGCAGGTCGCGGCGCATGAGGCTGTTCACGACCTCGCGCATCGGCAGCACGACCCGCCGCAGCAGCACGACGCTTCGGCGCAGCTGGAACGAGAGTCGCTGCACCGTCTGGATGTGCTCGCGGCGATCGTCGAAGAGGAACTCCTCGATGCCCTCGATCGCGTCGTCGAGCTCCTGCACGGCGTCGAAGTGTCCGTCGACCACCACGTCCAGCAGGCCGTAGAGGAGAAAGGCCACGCCTGACCCGGCGAGCTCGGCCGAGTCGTCCCAGCGCTGGGTCACCGCGTTGATGTCGAATCCCTCGTCCTTTCGCACCGTGATGAGCGCGCGCGGCATTACGAAGACGGCGATCTCGCTCCGAATGAGCTCCCC
Source organism: Acidimicrobiaceae bacterium (assembly GCA_025463965.1). Classification (GTDB taxonomy): domain Bacteria; phylum Actinomycetota; class Acidimicrobiia; order Acidimicrobiales; family Bog-793; genus JAODBN01. The sequence goes on along the minus strand of JAODBN010000339.1, from coordinate 12,843 downwards.
TGATACCGGGTCGAATCGGACGCCATAGGAGCTCAAGAAGAGGTGGGAGTCGTAGCGGTCGACCTTCGGCCGCTGGTGCTCGTGGGTCGCGTCCTCGACGGCGAGCCGGTGGAGGCCGAACTCGTCCGAGAGCCCTCGGAGCTCCTCGCTCGTCGGTCGGCACAGGTCGAGCCAGACGACGGTGTCCGGCTTCTCGAGGTGCTCGGAGATCTCCGCTAGCGGGAAGTCCTCGAGCGCGAGCTTTCCGGAGGCGTAGAGCCGGGTGTGCGCCACACTCGCACCGTAGACGGTGGGGACGCGACGCCTCCGCCTCGCTGGCTCAGCCCGCCGTCGCCTTCGGGCGCCCCGCCAGCTGCTGGTAGAGCGCGGCTGTTTCGGGGAGGCGGTGCTCGGCGCCGTTGTGGAACGAAAGACTGTGGAACGCGAAGTGGAACGGCATCACCTGGGCCGCTACGGATAGCGGTTGCTGCGCGCGTAGTAGTCGCCAAACCGTCGTTTTACGACAGGGCGGCCAGGTCTCGCGAGAGGCGGCGCTGGTGCCTGGTCAAGCACGGTTCGCCGCCGGGGTCCGTGAGAAGGACCAGCTCGTGTCCCCGTGGGAGGCAGCTCGTCGATCAGGCCGACTAGCGGTTCAAGGTGTACCTCGCAGCGAAGGATGAGCCGATCCAGAAATGTTTGATCCGAGTGGTCACTGCCGAGCTCGAGCGGCAGGACGGCTAGAGGTGACGGCTGAAGTACGAGATCGTCCGAGCTGACTGTGCAGCGAACGGCACGGCGCTCAACGACTCGTCCACGACGGAGCGGCCGCAGTTCTACAGGTGGAGGCGGTATCGCAAGTCCCGGCAGAGCTGCGTCGAGGTTGCGCCGATGATCTCGCCCTCAGCTGCCCTCGGCGCCTTCGCTCTGCGACCGCGCACCCGATGCCGTTGGCATCGCTGGTGACTGGGCCGTCGTGCCGGTATGTGTCGCGTGGCTTCTGCTTCTCTGGCTGAGTCGCGTGGGGACCTTCGCTGACAAGCTGGATCGCACGAAGTGCGCAGTTGCCGCGCATCGGGCGTCCGTCAGCCGTCAGCCGTCAGCAGCGGCCGCGAGGGCCGGGTCGCCGCTTCGGGCGGCCACCGAGTGCTCGCGGCTGGCCCGCGAGGAGATCAGCACGAAGGCCAGGATCGCACCGACTGCGGCGAAGCCGGCGCCGACCAGGAACGCCCGGTCGAACCCCTTCGTGAGAGCAACGGACGTGTTGCGGACTCCAGAGTGGAACAGGCTCTGGGTGCGGCTGTTCGCGATCGTCGCGAGGATCGCCAGTCCGAGCGCCCCACCAAGCTGCTGTGCGGTGTTGATCAGACCCGATGCCAGCCCCGCCTCATGGGGCTTGGTCTCGGTGAATGCGGCGATCGTCACCGATACGAACGCGAACCCGAACCCCACACCTGTCATCAGCGACGGGCCGAGCACGTCAGCGGCATATGAGCCTCCCGGCGCGGGCACTCGCGAGAACCAGACCAGGCCGCCAGCGATCAGCAGCAGCCCGGCGATCAGCGTCGGCTTGAACCCGATCCGAGTGACCAGCTGGGACGCGAGCCCAGCCGCGAGAACGATTCCGACCGCCAGTGGCAGGTACGAGACTCCCGTCTTGATCGCCGAGTAGCGCAGGACGTCCTGGAGGTACAGCGAGATGAAGAAGAACATCGAGAACAACGACATGCCAAGTAACAAGCCGACGAGATTGGCGCCGCGCAAGGTACGCAGCCGGAAGATGGAGAACGGCATCAGCGGGTGCCCCTCGCGGCGCTCGATCACGAGGAAGGCGACCAGCAAGATCACAGCGCCGCCGATCTCGAGCAGCGTCCTCGAGGATCCCCAGCCGACGTTGACAGCGTCGACGATCGCGTAGACCAACAGCGACAGCCCGGCGGTGATGGCGAAGGCGCCGGGGAAGTCGAACGTGGTTTTTCCATCCTCAGAGCGGCTCTCGGCCAGCGTCCGGGGGGCGAGAGCCGCGGCGGCGATCCCGATCGGGACGTTGACGAAAAGCACCCAGCGCCAGTTCAGGCCGCTGGTGAGGATTCCGCCCAACAGCACGCCCGCGGCGCCCCCGGCACCGACCATCGCGCCCCAGACACCAAGTGCGCGATTGCGCTCGGCGCCCTCCGCGAAGGTGGTGGTGAGGATCGACAGGGCTGCCGGCGAAACGATCGCTGCGCCGAGGCCCTGCACAGCACGGGCGGCGAGCAGCCACCCCTCGGATTGGGCGACTCCGCCCATCAACGAGGCAATCGAGAACAACACGAGCCCGAGCATGAACATCCGCCTGCGTCCGAGCACGTCGGCTAGTCGGCCGCCCAGCATTAGGAAGCCGCCGAAGGTCAGCACGTAGGCGTTCACGACCCACGAAAGATCCGTGTTAGGGAAGTGCAGCGCGCGCCCGATTGACGGCAGCGCGACGTTCACGATCGAGGCATCGATCACGATCACGAACTGCGTCATCGCGAGCAGCAGCAGGGCAAACTGCTTCGCGCGGGGGGTGTAGAAGTGCGACGTTTGGGGCTCGGTCAACTCACTCATTCGGGGCACGGTTCTCTCTCATCGGAAGCTGACTTGATGGGGTGGAGTGGAGGCTCAGAGGGCATAGCCGCCGTCGACGTTCCAGGCCGTGCCGGTGACGAACCGCGCTTCGGCCCGCGCCAGAAAGGCCACGGCAGCGGCAATGTCGTGGGGCTGGCCGTAGGAGCCGACCGCGGTCAACGACCGCATGGCGTCGGCGAACTCCCCGGCGTCGGGATTTGCCTCGGTCTCCACTGGCCCCGGCTGGACGGTGTTAACCGTGATGCCACGGGGCCCGAGTTCACGGGCGAGAGCGCGGGTCAGTCCAGCGATCGCGGCCTTCGAGAGCGAGTAGACGCTGAGACCGCTGATCGGGATCCTGTCGGCCATCACGCTACCGATGTTGATGATCCGCCCACCCGCGCCGAGATGCGGCAGCGCGGCCTGGATCGCCACGAAGATCGCCCGGACGTTGACAGCCAGAATCCGGTCATACTCAGCCAGCGGGAACTCCTCGATCGGGGCCATATGAGCGGTGCCAGCGTTGTTCACTAGGAGCTCGAGGCCGGCGAACTCCTCGACGGTCTCCGATATCGCTGAGCGAAGCGCCTCAGGATCCTCACTGTCGGCCTGGACCGCCAAGGCCATGCCGCCGGAACCGATGATCTCCTGCTCAAGGTCGTTCGCGGAACCCTTGGCCTCTCGGTACGTGAACGCGACGGCGGCGCCATCTGCCGCGAGCCGCCGGACAATGCCGGCGCCGATCCCCCGAGAACCCCCAGTGACCAGCGCTCGCCGTCCTGCGAGCGGTCCCTCAACGTCGTCGAGTCGTGCTGTCTCAGTCATGGTGCTCCTACGTATCGAATGGTTCGTTTACTTACGGGGGTACGTCTTCACGCGCTGCATCAACCGAGGTCCTGTCGGCCCAGCCCGGCTTTGGAACACTGTGTGGATTACCGAATCGTTCGGTAACTATATTGACAGTTCGCGGTCCCCGCAAGGGGGCGTTCGCGAAGACCGACCGCCTGACCTAGGCGGGCGGGCGCTCGCTTGCGTTGAGACTGTGGCGGCGAGCTAGCCGCAGAGGGATGCACGGCGGTGCTGCTTCCTCGCCCAGAGCCAACCCGAGCGTCCCACGCCCGGGTGCCGACTGCGGGACCCTGGGGCACGCATTACCGAATCGTTCGGTTACGATATCGAGGGTTCGCCGTTCCCCCAAGGAGGTTCGAGGATGGCCGAGCGAGGCAGGCCACGAGGATTCGACGAGGAGGAGGTCCTCGACGTCGCGATGCGGCTGTTCTGGGAGCACGGCTTCGACGGCACCTCGATGAGCGAGCTCACCGAGGCGATGGGCATCAACCGGCGCAGCATCTACGCCGCGTTCGGCAACAAGGAGGCGCTGTTCACTGCGGCGTTGGACCGCTATCGGGCCGGCCCCGCGGCGTACGTGGCGAAGTCGCTCACGCTCCCAACTGCCCGGGAAGTTGCGGAGTCCTTCCTTCGAGGCTCCGTGGAAGCTTTCACGTCATCGGACTTTCCGCACGGGTGCATGTCGGTGCAGTCCGCGCTGACTTGCAGCGACGCGGCCTCAGCCGTCCGTTACGACCTCGCGGCCCGTCGAATGGCGGCGGTGGACGCCTTTCGTGAGCGATTCGACCGCGCGCAAGCAGACGGCGATTTGCCTGTCGACGTCGACACTCGGGCCCTGGCGAGCTACATCGTCGCTTTGAGCAACGGGTTCTCAGTCCAGGCCAACAGCGGGGTTGGCCTCGAAGCGTTGACCCGGACGGTCGAGTTCGCGCTGTCGACCTGGCCGAGTGCGTGATGGAGCTCGCCGATGCCCTCTCGTTCGTCCGGGCACGCCACCAGGGCGTCGTGACCACCATCCGGTCCAGCGGGAGACCCCAGCTGTCCAACATCGTCTACGCGCTGGGCGACGACGACGTGGCCCGTATCTCGGTCACCGACAGCCGGGCCAAGACGAAGAACCTCAGCCTCGACCCCCGCGCCTCGCTGTACGTGGTTGGCGACGACTTCTGGTCCTACGTCGTCCTGGAAGGGACAGCCGAGCTCACTCCGGTAGCCGCCCACCCGGCAGACGAGACGGTCGACGAACTCGTCGCCCTCTACCGGGCTGTGGCAGGCGAGCACTCTGACTGGGACGAGTTCCGACGCGAGATGGTCGCCGACAGTCGCCTGGTCGTCCGCCTGCACTTCGATCACGCCTACGGCATCGTGGCGGCCAGCTGAGCTGACCCCTCGTGCCGATGCACTGCTCGTCGCGCTGATCGAACACCGGGGCGCCTGCAGCCACGGCCGCGTCCTCATGCCACCGAAGTCCGATGCTGGTACGCGCACCGTTGCACTGCCCACGAGCGTTGCTGAGGTGCTCTCGGGGCACCTTGACGACTACGCCGCGCCTGCGAGGGCGCGTGTTCACCCGCCACACCGGACGGCCGCTCCGCCGGGCGGACCTATCCGAATCGTGGAAGGCCGAGTGGTCGGGGAGCCCAACTATCTCCGGGAGCCTAGAAATGCGTAAGTCCCGGCTCCCGTCCTAGGCGGCGCTCTGCAACGCCCTCGGGCTGGCCCTCCGGGACTTGCGACTTCCCCCTGGAGCATTACCAAGGGGCTACGCGGACGGCATAGGGGCCGACCTGGCCGTTGTGCCAGCGCGTACCCCGGAGATCGCTCTCCGGCCGATCGCGAGACGGGCGTGATGGTAGCGGTCCGGCAGGTCCAAGGGCCGTATTCGCTTGTCAATGACAGAGCGGCAGTGACCGGCCTCGGGCGGTAAGGGTGCGGCACGATCTTCGCCACCACGCCGCAACCGTCATCGCCCGCAATCGGGACGTCACGCTGGAGGAGTTCGTGGCGACCATCGGTCACTCGTCGCCGGTCGCGGCGCTTCGCTATCAGCACGCGGCCGCTGAGCGCTGCAAGGCCATCGCGGACTACCTCGACGACGTCATCGCGACCGTCGGCAGGTCGCCCGAATCCGTTCCGGTAGGCCTCGGTGTGCACAAGTCCCGCGCCATCCACGCGCCAACTGGGCTCAATGAGGCACCTCATGTGCAGCTTGTCAACGCTGCGACCAGGGAATATGTTGGAGGCGGCGAGCGGAATCGAACCGCTGTACAGGGCTTTGCAGGCCCTTGCCTAAACCACTCGGCCACGCCGCCAGGGCACTTACCCTACCTGTACGCGCGACCTGCGCGACCCGTCAGGCGCCGACCGCGTGGTAGCCGCCGTCGACGTGGACGATCTCCCCGGTGGTGCGGGGGAACCAGTCTGACAGGAGCGCCACGCAGGCCCGCGCTACGGCCTCGCTGTCGTCGACGTCCCAGCCGAGGGGTGCGCGGCCGTCCCACGTCTCCTCGAACACCGAGAAGCCGGGGATCGACTTGGCGGCGATCGTTCGCACGGGTCCGGCCGCCACGAGGTTGACCCGGACCTTGCTCGGGCCGAGGTCGCGCGCGAGGTAGCGGGCGAGCGACTCGAGCGCGGCCTTGGCCACGCCCATCCAGTCATATCCGGGCCACGCTACGGTGGCGTCGAAGTCGAGGCCGACGATTGATCCGCCACCGGCTGCCTCGAACAGGGGCAGGCACGCCGCGGCGAGAGTCTTCAACGAGTAAGCGGAGATCTCGATCGCCGTCGCCACGTCCTTCCACTCTGCGTGCAGGATCCCGTTGCCGAGGCACGACGCCGGGGCGAAGCCGATCGAGTGCAGGAGCCCGTCGAGGTGGCCGAAGCGCTCGGCAAGCGCCTCTGCGACTGCCGTCGCGTGCGTGGGCTCGCTCACGTCGAGCTCGAGGACCTCGGGAGGCTCGGGCAGCTTGCGGGCGACGCGCTGGGTGAGTGACAGCCCCCGACCGAAGCCGGTGAGCACGATCTCCGCCCCCTCGCTCTGGGCGAGGCGGGCGACGCCGAAGGCAAGTGAGTCGTCCGTGAGGACGCCCGTGACGAGCAGCTTCTTGCCTTCGAGGATTCCCACGTAGCCCTCCCTGGCCGATCCGCGCCGGCAGCGCTTGGGCACATTAGTGGTGGCGTGTCCACCCGTGCCGGGTCCCGGGCGCCAAGGTCGGGCTCCTCAGAGCCAATCCCACCGCCGGAACGCGTAGTAGAGCAGTCCTGCGATCCCGACGATCAAGCCGGACGAGGTGGCCAGGCCCCACTCCTTGCCGAAGCCGGGGTAGGGGAGGTTCTGGCCGTAGAAGCCGGTAATGGCGGTCGGCACCGCGATGATCGCCGCCCAGCTCGTCACCTTCTTCATGATCAGGTTCATCCGGTTGCCCTGGATCGTGATGTTGGTCTCGAGGATCGACGAGACGAGGTCCCTGAGCGACTCGGTCCACTCGGTGGCGCGCAGCACGTGGTCGTAGACGTCCTGGTAGTAGGGCGTCATCGCCTCGCTCGAGACATGGAGGTCTCGCCGCATGAGCGTGTTCACCACCTCGCGCATCGGCAGCACCACACGTCTCAGCAGGACGACGCTCTTGCGGACCTCGAAGCAGCGTCGCTGCACCGCTTGCACCTGCTGGTGGCGATCGTCGAACAGGAGCTCCTCGAGCTTCTCGATGCTGTCGTCGAGCTCCTGGACGACCGCGAAGTAGTCGTCGACGACGACGTCGAGCAGGCCGTAGAGCAGGAAGGCGACGCCGTTGACGGCGAGGTCGCCGGAGTCGTCCCAGCGCTTGACGACCGCCTCGATGTCGAATCCTTCGTTCTTACGGACGGTGATGAGCGCACGGTCGAGGACGAAGACGGCGATCTCGCTCGTCACGAGCCGCCCCGTCGAGACCTCCAGGCTCACCCCGTAAGCGCTGAGGAACAGGTGCGTGCCGTAGTGGTCGAGCTTCGGGCGCTGGTGCTCGTGAGCGGCGTCCTCGACCGCGAGTGGGTGTAAGCCGAATTCGACCGAGATGTCGTGGAGGTCCTCCATGCTCGGGCGGCAGAGGTCGAGCCATATGACGCAGTCCGAATCGCAGAGATGCTCGGAGATCTCGTGTACCGAAAAGTCCTCGAGGACGAGCTTGCCGGACGAGTATTTACGGGTGCGTGCCACCGCCGCACGGTAGACCGTAGAGGCGCCCGTCGGGCGCGACGGGCCGGACGACCAGCCTGATCGCGCACTTGCGGCAGTACCGTGAGGTCGGTCGCTCGCCCTCAGCTCCTCGTCGAGGGCGACTTCCCGACGAGCCGAGCGTAGAGGGCCGCAGTCTCGGGATGGACGTAGCGCAATGGGTCGCCGTCGACCTCCAGCACGAGCGCGAGGTGGCGCAGCGTCGCCTCCACCCCGGCGCGGTTGCCCGTGGCGTCGGCCGTGATCATCAAGAGACGGTGAAGGCGCTCGTCCCACGGGCAGGTGCGTAGCCCCTGGTGCGCGGCCCACGCCGCACCTTCGGGGTCGCCGTCCGCGAGCAGCTGCTCGCCGCAGCGCAGCGCGCACTCGGTGACGGTTCGCTCGATCTCGACCGCAGTGCATTCGAGCGCGGTCCAGAGTCCCGACGGGAGGTCCTCGAACGGTCGCCCTCGCACGAGTCCGAGCGCTTCGCGCCACGAGTCGGTCCCGCGAGAGGGGTGTGCGAGCTGCTGGAAGCGGCCCCAGTCGGTGCTGACCTCGGCGAGCAGGTGCAGGTCGCCCGAGCGGCGCAGGCGAGAGCGGTCGTCTGACGCCACGCCGAGGAGGCGCCTCGCTTCGGACAGGCGGTTCGCGACGGTCTGTGGCGGGACGCGCCGTCCGGGCCAGAGCGCCGTGGCCCACGAGCCAGTCGTCGCGCCGCCCGGATGGAGGGCGAGAAAGACGACGAGCTCGGTCAGCTTCGGCCGACGCGCGAGCGATCCCTCCACCCCGCGGACCTCGACTCGGCCGAGCACGGCGACCTCGACCCCTTCGGCGCTCCCGCCCCGTGGCGCGCCTTGAGCTCTCCCTGTAGCCGTCCCCGTCGCCGAGCCGGAAGACGGACCCTCCTCGACGACGCGCGCCGCCTCGGCACAGATCTCATCGACGACTTCTGTTGCGATCGCCGTCAGCGCCTCGCCCGAGCTGTGGCGTTCGTGCGTCTCGGAGCGGGTGGGCACGTCGGTCGAGCTGAGCGTGGGCCGGAGGAAGACGTCGGCCCGAGCCCCACCCTGGGACACCGCCATCGTGCAGCGGGCGCCCGGCCACGGCGACCCGACGACGACCGACAGTTGACCGCTGCCGCCCGTCAAGCTGGCGACGGCCGATGGAACGTCTGCTCCATGATGTCCGGCGGCTCGGCGGTCGTGCTCTGCGGCGAGCGCTACGAGCTGGTCGAGGCGGGCGATGTCGGTGATCGCACGGGGACCGACCACCACGAGCGTCGCCCGGGCCGCCGGCTTCGAGCCGGATGCGAGCCTGCGCCGTGGGTGACTGATCGGGTCGACCTCGCTCGAGAGGAGCTCTTCCAGCGCGACGAGATCGTCGACAGCGATGGCGTCGCCCGGAACGCGTACGCGTTCCGCGAGAGCAGGAAGGCCGACGAGCACCAGGCGGTACAGCGGCGACCAGCGGCGCTCGGCGATCTCCGCCGCGAAGCGGTGCACCAAGGCGTCGCAGTCGCGCTGGTCGCCGGACAGTGTCGTCACGCCGGCGGCTACGAGGTCGACGAGGACGCGCCTGCCCGGCTCCACGTCGACGGTGACGAGCGCCGCGTCGCGGGGCTCGGGACTCGGTCGATCGCTGGTCACCGAGTCATGAGCCCGAGCGGCCTCGTCGAGCTGCAGCGTCCATCGGCGGCTCCATCCCGCTGCGGGGGCCGTCGCTCCCAGGCTGACGCCGTCCTCGCAGCCGACGACGATCTTGCCCGGCAGCAGTTCCCAGACGACGGGCCGGTGCCCGAAACCTGGTGGGTCGCTTCCGGGGGCTCCATTAATGCCCGCGGGAGCCCGGTCGAGCAGGCAAAGAGCGACCCGGGTCCACTCCTCGCCCGTGATGTGTACCCTCGTCCCGCGATAGCCGGACAGGCGCGCATCTTCGACGGGCGCCGCCCGCTCCGGCACGCCCGAGTAGCTGTTCCCGCTCACAGCCGATCGCCTCCCGTTCACCACGTGTCGAGCTGCGCCAAGGTTCCGCCATGGCAGCGCGACGGCCCGCCTTTCGGGTCTGACCGGAAGGCTCGTGGGGTACGGTACCGGCCGGACTACCGGCGCGCTAGGCCCTACTGGGAGGCCATACGGGCACGATCGCATGAAAAGGCCTCCTGCTATAATGAGCGGGCAGTTCAGCGTCGGGAAGGTGGTGCGGGAACGTGGGCTGTTGCCCACGTTCTTGATTTTTGTGAGCGAAGTTCGCGGTGCGGCCAGCGGCCGTCAGACGAGGGAAGGAGGATGCTGTGAGCGTGACCGAGAAGCTTGAGAACGTCGTCGCCCCAGCATGCACTTCCCTCGGGTTCGAGCTGTTCGACCTCGAGCTCCGACCGGGAGTCGTCCGGGTGACCGTCGACCGCTCTGGCGGTGTCGACCTCGACGCGCTCGCCGAGGTATCCCGCGCAATCTCACAAGTCCTCGACGAGGCCGAGGAGGCGTTGCCCGACCAGCGGTACGAGCTCGAGGTCTCGACGCCCGGCGTCGAGCGCCGCCTGCGCCGACCGGCGCATTTCGCCGCGGCGGTCGGCGAGAGCGTCGCGCTGCGGACGCGCCCGGGCACGCCCGGTGAGCGCAGGATCGAGGGTCGCCTGAGCGCGGCCGATGATGCAGGGGTCGTGGTGTCGGTCGGCACCGATGACCGACGGGTCGCCTACGACGAGATCGAGCGGGCGCACACGGTATTCGACTGGCGCGGCGCGCTCGCCGCGTCCCGCGACGAGGAGCAGAGTGTCCTCGACGAGGCAGAGCGCGACGACCCAGCACAGGCCGAGCAGGGCTCGGCCACCACGAGGGAGAGGGCTACCACGTCATGACCACGACGAACTTCGAGTTCCTGGACGCGCTGCAGCAGATCGCGCGGGACAAGGGGATCGCCGTCGACACGCTGCTCGAGGCGCTGGCGAATGCCCTCGTCGCGGCGTACAAGCGACTGCCGGACGCAGCAGAGGAGGCGTTCGTCACGATCGACTCCGACTCCGGCGAGATCCGCGTCTACGGCCAGGAGCTGGACGAGGACGGCAACGTGGTGCGCGAGTGGGACGACACGCCGAGCGACTTCGGGCGCATCGCCGCGCAAGCCGCCAAGCAGGTAATCCTCCAGCGCATCCGAGAGGCGGAGCGCGACCTCAAGTACGAGGAGTACGCCGGGCGCGAGGGTGACATTGTCACCGGGATCATCCAGCAGAGCGACAACCGCTACACCTTGCTCGATCTGGGCAAGGTCGAGGCGCTGCTGCCCCAGGCCGAGCAGGTCCCCTACGAGCGCTACGACCACGGCGCGCGCCTGAAGGCCTACATCGTCGAGGTCCGAAAGACCACGAAGGGCCCGCAGATCGTCGTATCGCGCAGCCACCCGGGCCTGATCAAGCGGCTCTTCGAGCTCGAGGTGCCCGAGATCTCCAACGGGGTCGTCGAGATCAAGGCGTGCGCCCGCGAGCCTGGGCACCGCACGAAGATCGCCGTCTGGTCGAACGACCAGAACGTCGACCCCGTAGGTGCCTGTGTCGGTGCCCGCGGCGCTCGCGTCCGGATGGTGACGAACGAGCTCCGTGGCGAGAAGGTCGACATCGTCCCCTACTCGGACGACCCGGCGGAGTTCGTCGCGCGGGCGCTTCAGCCGGCCAAGGTCAAGGAAGTGCGTCTCGACGAGGCGACGGGGACGGCCACTGTGGTCGTCCACGACTACCAGCTCTCGCTCGCCATCGGCAAGGAAGGCCAGAACGCCCGCCTCGCGGCGCGCCTCACCGGCTGGCGCATCGACATCAAGAGCGAGACCCAGCTCGCCGACGAGGAGAGCGCGTACGCCGGCGAGGATTGGGCCGAGGGCGAGTGGGTCCAGAGCGAGAGCGGCGAAATGGTGTTCCAGCCCGCCGGAGGCGGTGAGGCCATCTCCATGCAGGAGTGGGAGAAGGGCGACCTGGCCGCCGAAGACGGGTCGGGCGCGGCCGAGCCAGTTGGCGAAGCCGAGCCCGACGGAGCTGGCCCGAAGGCCGGCGACGATACCCTGGAGCCTGTCGCCGAGACCGCCGGCGAGGCGCCGAGCGTGGAGGCAGGGGAGTAGCGGGCGAAGAGGTGCGCGCCCTGCGCGGCGCTCCGTCGCACGCGAGCGGACCGGATGGCATAGTCACCGGCCCGCTCCGCACGTGCGTCGGGTGTCGTGCGCGGCGCCCTCAGGACGAGCTGGTCCGGGTGGTCGCTCGACCCGATGGCTCGCTCGAGCTCGGCAGGGCGCTTCCCGGTCGGGGAGCGTGGCTGTGCGCGGCGTCGTCGGACTGCCTAGAGGCAGCGGTGCGGCGCCGGGCGCTGTCGAAGGCGCTTCGCCGGGACCTCCCGGCAAGTGCGTCGGCCCACCTGGCCACGACGTTCGGGCTAGGGCACGAGCGTGGTGCAGGTGTGCGAGGATAGGAAGATCGGCTGAACGCCGGTCGTGTAGCGCGAGGATCGACTCGCGCCGAGAAGGGACTGTCAGGCAGTTGGCGAAGAAGATCCGCGTCTACGAGCTCGCACGAGAGCTCGGGCTCACGAACAAGGAGGCGCTCGACCTCGCTGTCTCGCTAGGGATCGGCGTGAAGAGCCACTCGTCCTCGATCGAGGACGCGCAGGGCGACCGCGTCCGCCGTAAGGCGGAGCGCGAGGGCCTCGTGCGGGCTGTTCAGCCTCCCGAGGAGTCGGTGCCTGCACCCTCGACGAGTCGTGGCTCGGCCGCAGGGCGTGGCGCCTCCGGCAGGGGCGCAGCGTCCGCGCCCGCCAGCTCGGAGCCCGCGGCGCACGCCGGCGACATCGAGAGGGTGCTCGCGCCCGGAGCGCCCGCGCCGACGCCGATCGGTGTTGCGGGGGCGACGCCCGCGGCGGAGCACCGTGTCGTGAGGAGCCGTCCGGCTAGCGAGCTCGTGGATCCCTCCCGTGCGTCGGTTGCACCGCCGCGTGCCGCGCCCGCGCGGCCCGTCGACTCCAGCCATCTCGCGCCCCCCCGTCCGCCGTTGCCGAGCGAGCGTCCGCCCACCGGGGCATCCCAGCCCGTGCAGCGCAGTGCCGAGACCCCCGCCCCGCCTCGCCCCGCTGACGGGGTGCAGGTCCCGCGTCCGACTGCCGCTCGGACTGCGCCTTCCGAGACGTCGCGCCCGGCTCCCGCTGCCCCGGTCCCGGCGCCCGTCGCCGCGGCCCCGGCCGCCCCACAGCCAGTCGCTG
>JAODBN010000327.1 GCA_025463965.1 Acidimicrobiaceae bacterium | reverse complement strand
CACGACGGCATCGCTTGGCCTCGAGCACCCCGAGGCGCTTGCGGGCGCGACCTTCATCATCGACCCGGGCGTGACCGGGACACCGACTGTCGCATTTGCGGGTTAGACCTGGCGTCCCTGGCAGACGTAGCTGACGCCGAGCGGGCGCAATGGGAGCAAGCCATGGCCCTCGTGATGTTCCGAGTCGGCGCGATCTTGCGCGCATGTGCACCGCGCTTCCCGATGTATGTCGAGGAGAGCGGACGCTGATGGGAACTGGTGCGCGGGGCACTGGATCGGCCTCCTGTGGCTCGCGGCCTAACACGCAGAACACCGGGAGCGATCGAGGTTTGGCGAGGCCGCGCGATCGTGCCTCGAGCCGCTGCTCGAACAGCCGCTGGGAAACATCTTCGCCGGCATGAACCACCATTACGCGGGTTTCCTCGGCTTCGATGTCGAGCACGACGCTCGGCTCATCGATATCGCCCTGCGCGGCGCGGATGCGATGGCGGGCTTGTACGACCCAGTCGCGCGTCAGATCCCGGTCGGTCGCTGCCTGGTCGAGCCCGGCGACAGCGTCTGGGAGGCCGACCATGTCGCCGCGGTCGACGCAATCCATACGTCGTTGCCCGTCCTCTGGCGCGCGCACCGGGAGACGAAGCACGCGAGAATCGCGAGATCGCCGAGGCGCACGTGGCACGTCACGTCGAATGGCACGTCCGCCGGGATGGATCGACCACACAATTGCGTTCGTACAACCCCGTGACCGGCGAGCCGGGGCCGCCCGAAAGCCCGCTCGCGGGAGGCCCCGACGGCTGCTGGTCGCGTGGCCTTGCCTGGAGCATCGCGGGTCTCGCCGAGGCGTACAACGAGACGTCAGACGCCGCCGTGCTCGACACGCTGCGCCGCTCGGTGAGCTACTACGTCGGTGCCGCTCCGGATCTGATCCCGCCCTAGGACTTTGCGGACCGATCGGCAGGCGCTCCCCGTGATGCGAGCGCGGCTGCGATCGCCGCTTACGGGCTGCTGCGGCTCGGTCCCGACGACGGCGGTCGTGGCTCGGCTGATCTAGGGGACCTCGGTGGAGCGATCCTGGCGTCGCTCCTCCACACGTGCCTTGTCGACGACGAGAAGGCTGCGAACGCCGGCGCTGTTCTGCATGGCTGCTATCGGAACCCGCAGGGGGTGGCTACTGACAGCGAGCTCATCTGGACGACGTTCTACACGGCGGCTTCACTCACGCTGCTTCTCACCTAGCCGGAGGCGCCGACGCGTCGCCGATGGGCGAGCCAATCCTGTACACGCGCACGGCGTTGTCGTGGAAGAACGCATGTTGCTCGGCGACGCTGAGCGATGACGTGAGCTCTCGCATGGACGCCACCAATGTCTCGTAGGAGCCGTAGAGGCGGTCGACGGGGAAGTTGCTCCCGAACATGCATCTGCCGGCGCCGAAGGCGGTGAACAGCTCGTCGACGTAAGGCCGTATCGAATCCGTCGTCCACGCGTGATCGAACATCCCCAGACCGGAGACCTTGGCCACGACGTTCGGTTGCGCGGCAAGCAGCTGCAACCCTCGCCGCCACAGTGCGAGCCCCTCCTGGGAGCGGTCACGCGGCATGCCGCAGTGGTCGAGGATGAAGACGATGTCCGTGTTGTCGGCTGCGACGCGTGCGGCCGTCTCGAGCGCGTCGGAATCGACCTGGAGATCGAACGAGAGCCCATACGTTGCGAGACGACGAAGGCCGCGACGCCAGGTCGGGGATTCGAGTAATTGGCGTCGTTCGCCCCAGTCGAGCATTTGCCGGATTCCGCGCACGTTCGCCGCGCGGCAATGCGCTTCGAGCACCTCTTCGAGGTTCGACGCCTGAAGCTCCGCGGCTGCGATGATCGCGTGGGGAAATCCCGTTTCGTCGGCAACGGCTTGGAGCCATCGCGTCTCCCCGACCGGGTCTTCGGGATCCCATCCTGCTTCGACGTGGACCGAAGCGACGACCTCCGACGCGAGTGCGTCGCCGAGGTAGTCGTGGAGTAGGTAGCTCCGATGGAGCGGGGTCACGTCGCCGAGCCAGGAGTCTGGGTCGGGTGCATCGAGGAGCCATGGATGGCGCTTCTGCTCCAGGTCCCAGAGGTGGTGATGGGCGTCGACGATGGGCACGCGCACTAGAAGTCTGCGGAGCCGAGGGAGCAGCCGCCGTCTGCGAGCAGAACCGAGCCGGTGAGGGAGTCAGCCTCCGGCGAGCAGAGGAACGCCATCGCCTTCGCCACCTGCTCTGGCTGCTGGAGCGCCATGCGGGATCGCGGTCGCGACGCCGCGCGCTGCCGCGTCAAGGCTCGGTCTCGAGCTGTCGGGCGCGAGCGTGTTGACGAGGCGCGGTGAGGTGCAAGCTCCTTGGTCATCGCCCGCGCGAGCATCCGGATCCGGCCTTCGGCGCCGAGTAAGCAGCGATCTCCGGGCTCGGTGGCCCGCCCGCGGGCGGGCCACCGAGCTTCCCTCGATCAGCGAACGCTTACTGCAACGTCCAGAGTTTGCTCTCGCTCGCACACGACCAGAGGCTGAGGTACGCGCCATTGGTCGTGCTGCTGCTGTCCACCTGGAGGCACAGATCGGCGTTGACGTTCACGAGTTCGTACTGGCCGCTGCCCTCGTCAGTCAGCGTCCAGAGCTTGCTGCTGCCCTGGTCGCATTCCCACTGGTCGACCCGCGCGCCCGCAGTAGTGCTGTCGTCGACAACTTGCAGGCACAGTCCGCTATTCGCATTCACCAGCTCGTACTGGCCGCTGCCCTGGTTGGAGAGGTCCCACTCTTTGCTGCTGCCCTGGTCGCACTCCCACTGGTTGGCGTCAGCCCCGTTGCTTGTGCTGTTCCCGTCGACCTGCATGCACAGGCCACTGTTGACGTTGACGACTTTGTGCTGCCCGCCAACACCCGAGCTACTCGAGGTGTACGCGATCGATGGCGCCCAGCTGACCGTGTCATCGGTGTTGTTGCCACTGTTGTTGTTGTTCACCGAGAAGGTGATCTCGTCGCCGGCATTCACGGAGACGTCATCAACGTTGGTCGCCATGCCCGTTTGGTCGCTCCCGCTCACCGTCGACTGCCATAGGACCGAGAGCGTCCCGGTGTCCCAGATGTCGGCGTACACACCGTCTCCCCCCACGGTGTTCTTGAGGATCCAGCCGCGGATCTGGATGGTGCCGGCCTTTGGCGCGGTCCATACGCGGGCGAGGTAGTTGTTGTTCGGAGGCGGCGTTTCGTCGAACTGCGAGATCGAGCCGCCGTAGCCATCGCTCCAGCGTCCATCGTCGCTGTATGGCGGCGTGGTATAGGTGCTCATGTCGGCCCACGTGCCCGAGGCATCGGACGAGTAGTCCCAATTGTCCTGGTGCTGTGTGCCGCTGAAGTCGTACGGCGCGTTGTAGAGATCGCTGTCTGAGTCGGCCGCGAGATTGTTGCTCTGCGTGTAGTACGCGCAGCTGTGGCAGAACGCGTTGTATGTCTGCGACGCATCGTAGTAGAGGTTGTTCTGCACGGTGCCTGTGGCATACGGCGCATGGGTCGTGTCGATGTCACCGTAGAAGGTGCCGTTGTCCTCAGTCGAGTTCATGGTAAACGCGTTGCTGGAGATCTCCGCGCCCGTATCGGTTGTCGAGGTGCAGCTATCGAAGCACGGGTTTTCCGTCCACTCCAGCGCCGAGCCCGACGCACCCCGGAAGTAGTCGCCGCGCCAGCGTAGGTTCGTCACTGTGTTGTCCAGGTTGAACATCGAGTTGTCGCTCGCGTTCGACCACGGCACGAGGTTGAACACATCGTTCACCCACGTT
>JAODBN010000311.1 GCA_025463965.1 Acidimicrobiaceae bacterium | reverse complement strand
CGAGTGGCACCACCACGAGGATCGCCCACAGACGGCGACCCGGGAGCTCCGTGCGCTCGACGAGCAGCGCGGCGCCGGTTCCGATGACAGCGCACAGCGCCGTCACCACCACGCCCAGGCTGACCGTGTTCCACAACAGCGTGCCCGTGAGCCCGCGGAACAGGACGGGTTCGAGGCTCGTCCACCCGTATTGGACCGCTTCGAGCACCAAGAACGCGAGCGGCAGGAGGAGAACGCAGGCCACCAAGACGGCCGCAGCGACCAGCGGTATCGGCGCCCGACTACCGCGCCTCCTCACGTCCGGCGCTCGCGTCGCGCCGACGGGGGGGCGAGGGCGCGTCGTGGTTGCAGCCGCCGCCACGTTCTTCAGGCCCTCGGGCCCGTGGGAGGGCGCGCGCACCGGCGCCTCACAGCAGCTGCGCTTTCTGCAGCAAGGAGATCGCCAGCTGGCCGTCACCGAGCTGGGCGACGCCGAGCGGATCGGGCTTGAGGAGGTCGAGCGGCGTCTCATCCTTGGCCGTGGTCACCTTCGAGTCGAGGGGGTACTCGAAGCTGTCTCCTTCGGCGATGATCCGCTGGGCAGAAGCGCTGGCAAGGAAGCGCAAGAAGCGCTGGGCCGCTGGTTTGTTGTTGCTCGAGGCCAGGACGCCGGCGCCGGACACGTCGAGCACATATCCCGGGTCGCGCGGTGCGAAGTAGGCGATGGCCGAATGCATGTTGCGGGCCCCGAGCTGGGCACGCATGCGGTACCAGTAGTACTGGTCGATGACCCCGATCGCCGCCTGGCCGCTGTTGACCTGGCTTGTGACCGTCTCGTTGTCCGGGTAGAGATGACTGCCGGCGTTCGCCTTGAGGCCGAGAAGCCAGCTCAACGTGGCGTTGCTCCCGAGCCGAGCGTCGACGGCCGTCACGATCGGCTGGAAGTCGGTCTCGCTCGGGGCGAAGGCGAGCTTTCCCTTCCAGCGCGCTTCGGCCAGCTGCAAGACCGACGTGGGCAACTGGGCCGCCTTGAGCAGGCGCGTGTTGTAGACGATGACGCTGACGCGGGCCGACACCGCCACCCAGCGGCCCTGGGGGGAGTCGTCTTGGCGGGGCGTCTCGGCGAGCGCCGAAGGGTCCGCCTTCGCCAACAGACCCCGGGACTGGAGATACTCGAGCGCGGGAGAATTCTCGGTGTAGATGACGTCGGCTCGAGCGTGTGCACCCTCGGCCACGATCTGGTCGTCGAGGGAGTTCTCGTTTCCGCTGCGGACATTGACCGTGATGCCGGTCTGCTTCTCGAACGCCGAGACAAGGGCTTGTGTCGTTTGAACGTGCTGGCCGTTGTACAGGGTGATCGAGCCTTTTGTGCTGGCCGGCGAGCCGCCGCAGGCTGCCAAAAGGCTGCCGGCGAGGACCGACGAGACGAGGACCGCCGAGCCCCACGCCCGCCGAGGGGCCACCCGTCGCCCTCGTGCGATCGTCACCTCACCGCCTCCCGGGAAGTCCGCCACACGAGCGAACTGCCCGCTACTTAGGGGCACCTAACTCTAGGGTTCGGGTGGGCTGAGCAGCAAGCCAGCACCGCGGGTCGGCACGCGGGCGGCAAGGGCGCGTGGGCAACGGGCCCGGCGATGGTCCATGCGCGCCCAGCTCGCCTGACCGTGAGCTGCCCTGGGCGGCGCTCGCCGTCCGAACTCGGAAACGCCACGGATCCGCTCTCGCTCCCGCGCCCGAGCGAACACGTGGCAGCATGACCGGGCAATGCGAAGCGATGACCTGCCTCCGCGCGCGTCGCCGAGGCTGGGCCGAGTCCTGGTGCGGTGGCCCCGGTTCCTCATACCTGCGCTCCTCGCCCTCGGCAGCAGTGCAGGCATCCTCGGCGCGTCCGGCTCGAACGCGACGCCCGCATCCGCAGCCACCACCCCTCACGAGGTCGGCCTGGCGAAGTGCACTTTCATCGACCCCAGCCGCACGACCACCGACTACTCGGTCCACCCCCCAGTCGCGAGATCGGGAAGGCTGCTCACAGTCGAGATCCGCTACCCCACGGTTGCCGGGCGCGCCGGAGCGACGGAGACCCGGGGCGTTGCGCCAGAGCCTCAAGTGGGCGGCTATCCGACAGTCGTGTTCGCCCACGGCTTCGCCGTCTCTCCGGACACCTACCGAGCCCTGCTCGACTCCTGGGTCCGAGCCGGTTTCGTCGTCGTGGCGCCCGTGTTCCCCGACGACAACGGCGCGACGGTCGCAGCAGAGGGCGGAGCGGCGAGCGGGATCGAGGACGACCTCGTCAACGAGCCGGCAGACCTCGCCTTTGTGACCCGCCAGGTGCTCTCCGCGAGCGCCAAGCTGCGGGCGGACTGTCGGATCGCTCACGGTCTGATCGAGCCAACGGCCTTGGCGCTCGCCGGCCAGAGCGACGGAGCCCAGGCTGCCGGCATGCTGGCGTACGACTCGGGCAGCGTCGCTCAGACCCGCCAGCCGTACTCGAGCCTGCGCGCCGGGCTCACCTTCCGCGCCGCGATCCTCATGTCGGGTGCGCCGGACGAGACGGACCCTTACGGCACGAGCCCAACCGCCCCGGCGATGCTCGTGGTCCAGAGTGCGACGGACCAATGCAACCCGCCACAGTTCTCCGACGCCTTGTACAACGACGTCCACCAGGCCGACAAATGGTTCCTCGAGCTGCTCCACGCGCAGCACCTGCCTCCCTACGACGGCGCGGATCCCCAGGCCTTTGCCGTGGTCGCCCGGGTGACGACGCGCTTTCTCCGCCTCGAGATGAAGGGCTTGACCCCTGCCGTCGGCTTCGTGAACGGGTTCGGCGACGCCGTGCCTTCGGTTGCGCACATGCTCACCGGGCCGGTGGCTCCTGCGCTTTCCGAGCCCTTTTCCGTGGGTGCCTGCTACGCGCCGTAGTTCGCTTGGGACAAATACAGTCCCCCGGATTTGCTCCCAGGTGTTTCGGGGCCCGATAGCCCCGGTTGCGAGGCAGTGAAGCGGCGGCGGCCTGGGCGGCCTCGCGGCGACACGAGTTAACCCGGATCACACCTCGTATACCGCCCACCAATCACGCCACGATCTGTTCGCGCAGTGGTCCTCGGCGAAGTCGGCATGCACAACCCCACGCGTCCTGGGACGGCCGGATCGTCGACGTCGATCGCCTTCATTGGCGAGGGGCGGTGGCGAGCACGGCGAAGCAGCGCTCCCAGCCTTCCCGGTGGGAGGGTTCGCTGTCCGGCGGGAGGTCCCCGTGGTTGAGGTTCACGATGGTGTCGGCGCCGTCAGCGACGAACACGACCTCCACCGTGCTGCTACCGGCAGGCAGCGTCGCGTCCTCCGGGATCCCCCAGGTGAAGACCACCCGATGCGGCGGCTCCACCGCGAGGTAGCTGCCGCGTACGGCGACCCCGGCGAAGTCGAGGGCGAACGTCCCGCCCGGCCTGGGGTCGAGGTCGGCGCGCTCCCCGATCCAGGTGACGATCAGCTTGGGATCGGTGAAGTACGGGAACACCACCTCGGGAGGTGCGGCGATACGCACGCTGCTGCTGATCATGTCGGTCTTCTCCTCTGGACGCGGGGGTGGGCTCGCTCGACCGACTGCTTCAGGCGAGCGAGTGATTCAGGCCAGAACTCATCGAGCAGCGTGCGG
>JAODBN010000286.1 GCA_025463965.1 Acidimicrobiaceae bacterium | reverse complement strand
GGGCGTCAAAGGGGATGAGGCGAGGGAGGCAGCATCGCGTGCAGCGATTCTTCTGATTCCGTCCACAGCAACCGGGCTCGCTCATACGCCGGACGGTCGCCCGCCACGGCTGCTCCCTCCATCGCGGCCAGTGCCTCTCTGATCTTTGAGATGAGCTGGTTTGCGATCGCCACGTCAAGGGTGGGGCCGTCGTCGAGTTCACTCATGGAGTATTTCCCTTTCCGTCTGACCTACCAGTAGACAAAACCCGGGCTCGCGTAGTGCCGAACACCGAGGCGGTGGGCAGCATGGTTGAAGGCTCCCTCGATGGCATGTGCGTCCGAGTCGGCCTGGGCCACGTCCTGTTGGAGCTGCGAATCGAGAGCGACCGTCGAACCGGTCGCCTCCACGATCAGCTGCACGTCGTGGAGCACGTGGTTCGTGTCATCGGTGGCCCAGGTCGTGCTTTCGATCGGTACATCCCCCAGGCCCTGAATCCACGAGATGGCGCCAGGCACCGAGAATCCTCCGAGGTGAAGGATTGTCTGATCCTTCGCCTCGTCGCAGTACGTCTGAGCCGTCTTGCTCATGTTGTCAAGATCCACGACATCACTGGTCGTTGCCTTTGCGCCCTCAGCGAGGACGAGAGCAAGGTCGAGCTGGACCGCCTGGGCTCTATTCGCACAGGGCGCCAGAGCCCGCCGTACCTGCGCTACGAACCCATAGAACGCAGCATCTTGTCTACGGGTGCCCGCGCTCGCCGAACTAGTTGCCGCAGTGAGAGGGATCACCAAAAGAACCGCTCCAGCCGCCGCCGTCAGGTACCTCACTGGGCCACTCCCCTTTTCATCTGGTGCGCCTATTGTGCCCTACGCGCTGAGTCTGCGCTTTTGGCGCCGCTCGCGCTCGGTCAGACCGCCCCAGGTGCCCAGCTGGCCCTCGCCGGCCTCGGCACACTGGAGCTGGACCGGGCAGCGCCTACAGGTCGCCTTGGCCCGCTCAGCGTTGTCGGCGAAGAATGCCTCGGTCCCGAAGCCGCGACACGCTGCCTTCGCCCACCAGTCGGGGCGCTTGATCGCAAGGGACTGGAGAAGAGCCAGCGTGTCTAGGAGACCGTTACCTACGTCGTCGGGGATCATGCCGGCGGCTCGAAGTCGGCGTCCCCCACCATCTCGTTGAACCATCGGATGGTCTCCTGAACGACCATCTCCTCCGTGTCGCCAGTGGCAGCGGAAAGTCGTTCGGTGAGGTGTCGCGCGAATATGACGCCAGCCATAACCGCCGAGACCTTGGTTTGGTCGCTGCCACCCCAGAGGTCTCTCATGACGCCTTCATCGGCCACAATGAGGTCGTCGTCCATGCCTTCGCCAAACTGTCCGGCAACTTCGAGGCTTAGGATCATGGCCGCAAGTTGGCGCCCCCTGCGGCTCTCCTGCTCTAAGAGTGGGTCAAATGCCATCGTTCTCCGCTCCGTTCTCCTCCGCTACCGAACACCCCGGATAGGCGTTCATCGCGATTACTAACGACCTTCGGCCTATTTGATTCGCCCCGTCTCACGCGCCCACCGCTCAACCGCCTCGGTCTCCCATACGCGACCGGTTGCGAGCACGGCGGCCGGCTCAGGAAAGCGCGGGTCGTCGCGTGCCAGTTGATCGACGCGCTGGCGCGTGATCCCGAGCAGTTGCCCAATCTCCGCTGGCCCGACGAGATGATGAGTCACACCCCAAAACGTAGCCCTTGACGGGCGACAAGCACAGGCTTACATTTGTCGGGCGACAAGAGTGCCCCGGCCAGCGGTGAAAGCGCCGACCGGGGCTGCCAGCACCATCCACGTACATGGAGGTACCGACATGGCAACGATACGACCCGACGCGCCCTCACTTGAGGAGGTTCGCAAAGAGCACGAGGCGCTCGCCTCCGAGCTCCGTCTGGCGATCGAGACCCTGGCACCGACTGTGGCCCGGGCCAGGACACTCATCGGCCGTTATGAGGCCGCATGGAACGCCGAGGAGGCCACCTGGGAACCGGACAAGTGGGTCCAGTTTGGCGAGGATGCCTTCTATGAGCGCTCCGGGCGAGCCCTAGTCGGCGATCTCACCAGCCAACTGGTCAATCTGGTCGAGACGATCGAGGAGGATGACGACGTCCAGGCGCCTACCGCTCCCGACGACGCCGAGGCGCTGACAGGCGAACGCGGGAAGAGTGAGCAGGAGAACGCCAAGCTGTATGAGACTGTCGGGCGCCTTGAGGACACAGCGGACGCCGAGGCCGACGTCTCTGCTCCCGGTACTGATTTCCAGCGGTCCATGCGGGTGGGCCGCTGGCTCGTGACAGCGCTCAGGGAGGAAGGCGACGACGAGGAGGCGGACGGAGCCGAGAAGATTCTGGATGTTCTCGCCGAGATGCACGCCAAGGCGAGCGACAAGGACAAGCTCGACGCCACGCCCGCCGAGGCGAAGGACGTCCCTCTCGATGAAGCCGCCCTCAACGCACGGATCATGCGTAGGCGAATCGAAGAAGTAACGCAGCGCCAACGGGGCGCGGCGAGCACCATCGGGCGGGCGCTCGGCATCGTCTCCGAGCTGTTCAACGAACTCTGGTGGGTCTACACGGGCGACGAAGGCGCGTTCGAGAAAGACCGCAAGGCGGTCGAGCGGCATCTCTCAAGGGCGCTCGGCCGGGTGATGGCGCCGACGGAGGAGGCGCTGGAGTACATGCGCGGGCGGGCGGAGGACCTCGAGGCAGAAGGAACGAGCACCGAGTGAAGCGCTCGACCGGCTGGCACCACTTCCCCCATCGCGTTACATCTCTCTGCCAACATGGAGCAACTATGCGCAAGCTAATCACGGCCGTCGCCCTCGCTGTAGGGGTCCTGGTGCCCGCTACAGGGGTCCTGAGTGCCGCAGGAGCGCCCGCAGGGGCGTCTCCGGTCACTTCCTACCCTCTAGGCCACGCCAGGGCGTGTAGGGCCGATTTCGTGAAGCGGACAGAGCGTCACGTCGTGCGGGTCCGGGTCCGAGTGAGCGAGCACGTCAAGGGCCACGTCCGCGTCGTCGTCAAGGTTCAGCGCAAGAGCGAGCGGTACGTGGCATGTGTCTATGTGGCCCGGAAGGCGACGGTCACCCTCTCGACCGCGCCGGCAGCAACCACTACGACCACGACCAGCCCGCCAGCCGCTCCGAAGGTCAGCTATGCCGCCCGGGTTGACCCGACCTACACCCAGAACCCGAACAACCCGTTTGCGATCACCTGGGCCTACTCAGCTGATGCGACCGCGACACTCGGCAATGTCACCACGGACCTCGCGTCGACAGCGCAGCTCCCGTCCGGAGTGCTCAACTTCTACTCGGACGGCTTGCTTTCGTGCTCGATGAACGTCGGCGCAGGAACCTCGGGCGGTA
>JAODBN010000283.1 GCA_025463965.1 Acidimicrobiaceae bacterium | reverse complement strand
ATGGGTCACTCCTCCCGCTCCGCGATGGGCGACTTGTGAGGGCTCGGCAGTCCGTCCTTCCACCAGCCGGACCACGGCCACGGAGACGAGCGGTGTAGCTCGTCGGGCCATTCGGCCTGGACGCGATCTCCTCGCCACCGGCCCACGACTAGCGCTCCCGGTCGATCCTTGTGGGGCGTCAGCTTCAACCCGAACTCGGGCCAACGCAGCCAGAGGCTGGAACCAAACGGGCGGATGTCGCGGTGGCCGTTGGTCGGCTGGGGAGCATGGTGCTCAAGCAAGAGAGCGAAACCGAAACGGGTTCGGAGGTCGTCGAGGATCACCTGAACCTCGCTCGTGACCTGTTCGTCGCTCTCGTTCGCGCGCTTCGAGTAGAGCTTGTAGACGGGTCCGATCGCGACGAGCTTTGGGCGGCCGCGGCGCAGCACGTCTTCGAAAGCCAGTCGGTCGGCCCGACGTCGAAGGTCGATCCCACCGGGCCTGTGCCAGACCCGCCGCGGCGCTTGCTCGGCGCCCCCGAGCATTTCAGCTGTGTCGCTGAGCTCTCGCAGGCGACGGCGCAGGAGGGCTGCTGGGTTCTCGAGGTCGACGAGCAGACTGGGTGCCGGTTCGATGCGGCGCGTTGGCATGAGCGGATGAAGCCCGGCGGGGACGGCAGTGGTGAACTGCCGCAAAACCTCGCTCTTGCCGTAGCCCTCTGGCGCCACGAAGATCCCGCGGTCGTCCTCGGTGAGCAACCCCGGTACGACGACTGCCGACGCGGGGACCACGACGCTGGCGAAGTCCTCAAAGCTGGCATCGCCCGGGTGGCGCGTCAGAACGGGAGAGTCGATCTCTGCCAGTCGTGCCTGGTGTGCGTCCAGCAGCTCGCCGGGGTCCTTGGTGATGTCCTCCGCTGCGTCCGAGAGTTCAAGGCCCTCGGCTCTGAGGCGCCGCCGGAGAGCGAAGCGGGCCACGATCTCGCAGTAGCGATGGATGCCGTTGAGGGACGGTGTGTTGGACACGTATTGAAGGAGGTCGGCGCCTGCTCCTTCCCACACCTTGCCGTCCATGCGGAGCTGGTCCAGCACGGTGGCCGAATCGATGGCGGCGCCTTGTGCTCGGAGTACCCCGATGGCGGAGAAGATCGACTGGTGTTTGGGCCGCCCGAAGTCCTCGGGGATGAGGCTCCCGGTCGCGATCTCCACGGCCGTGGCGGAGAGGAGCCAGCACCCGAGGGCGCTCTCCTCCGCTTCGGCGTTGAAGATGGCCGTCCCGGTGCTCATCGGTACTGCACCGGGCGCGTCTCGTAGCTCACTTCACCGGAGCGTGGAGTGGCGGAGAGCGCAAACTGGAGGCCCGCGAGGGTCCAGACGATTCCCTCGTCGAGGGAGCCGAAATGGCGGATGGCCGTTTCGATCTCCGCAGCGGAGTGGCCCGCCGCGAGGGCCTGCTTGATGAGCCCCAGGACCGCCACGAAGGACTTGCGCTCGTCACCGCGCACGAGAGGCTTTCGTGGCTGGTCAAAGGCCAGCACCGTCAACGGGTGCGCCTTGGCGGTGTTCGGATCGTTGGTACCGGTGGCGAGCGATCGAAGGGTCCTCGGTCGGACGCCCTCAGCCTTGTGGACCACGGGAGTCGGGAACTGGAAGCGGAACGTCCGCGATCCCTTGCGCCCGTGGTGGCCGTCGACCTCTTCGAGGTAGCCGTTCTCTAGGAGGGCGTCGATGGACTCCTTGGCCTGGCGAGCACTCACGCGTGCCAGATCCTTGGTGGCCGTGATCGAGCGACGGTAGAGGGAGTCTCCCGAGTCGTCGACGGTGCACGCCAAGGCGAGATGCACCGTGAAGGTGGCCCCCCGGAAAGGGGAGTGTGCAAGGACGTAGGCGGTCGCACTGGTCGGCGCGGCGGAGTAGTCGAGAGTCATAGGGCACTGCCGGGCTGGTTGTCGAACAAGGTTGGTTCGGCTCCGTCGATGTCGAATGGAGGATGGATCTCGCGGGCCATTACGACGCGTCCTCAGATGGGAGGTCGCATGGACAGACCCGGTGCTGGAGCCCGCGCACACCGAGCACCACGACGGTGCCGGCGGCGTAGGACTCGCCGCAGCGGCCGCAGTCACCGTTCACCTCGGCCCGGAAGTCGGAGCGGTGGCGGCTGTCGGGGCCGCGGGGGATCGTCCCGTGGAACGGTGCGCTCGGCACCTGCGCCATGAGTTCCGCCTCGCGCTGGCTGAGCTTGCGAGGACGGGGAGCGCGCGACGGCCCGCGCCTCTGGTTCGGGGACCGGCCCATCACGCCACTACCTGTCGGACTCGCTCGGCCGCCCGTTCGCTCCAAGAGCGAACCTCTGCACGGGTTGCCCCGTCGGTGAGGTCGGGCCGCTTCGCCAGCGCTGCCATCGTGCGCGCCAGTGCTTCGATGTAGCCAGCGAGGTCGTTCAGCGCACCCGGATCGACGCGCTCGATGGTCTCCCCGGTGACGACAAGGCGCAGGTGCCCCCGGCACCCGGGCCCCGTCACCGGGCGAGAACGGGCCTCCGGAGAAGACCGCTCCGCTTGACGCGTGCAGTATTCTGGGGAGGTCCAGTGAGAGCGGACAGGAATTCTGATCCGAGCGCCGGTGCCTGCGGGGGTCCCGGCGCTCGGTCGCGTGTGGGCGGCCGCGACCGAGTTCTCATTGCGCGAGGGCGGTCTGCGCCTCAGAGTGGTAAGCGATGAATCGCTCGAGCTCCGCCACAGAGATGAGCGTGCGGCCGTGCACGCGCACGACGTGCAGCTCGCCCGAGCGAACGAGGCGGTAGACCGACGACTCGCTCATAGACAGAAGACGCCCGGTCTCCTTCAGGCTGTAAAGCAGTGGGCTAGCCGAGGGCTGCGAGATTGCCATTCCGTTCCTCCAATCGTGAAGCCGAGATGGCTACTGGAAGGAACGTACATTGCAGTTCACCTGCTGTCATGCCCACTTTTAGCCAAGTGCGGTACGGAAAAAGCCAAAACAGCAGTTAGTGGCTGTTAGGTATTCCGCACAAAGCTGCACAAAAGTTTTCGCGCCCAACCGGCGGACCGCCTGGCCATGACCCGACTGGCTGCGGGCGAGCGCAGGCCGTGCGACTCCCAAGCCCATGGGTCGATCTCCGGTCGCCCGTCAGGGGGTCCGGCTACACCGTCAAGGCCGGTTACCCCGTGCGTCGCTGCGCCGCGAAGGTGCTATGGCCGAAATCAATTACCGAGCCAGGGAGCTGCTGACCTGCCTTCAGCGCGCCGCGGTGAAGCACCGGCAGTGCGCGAATAGTGCGCGAACCATGATCTGTCACCGGAAGTCACGTCCGTCGCCCATGGGGCTCTGCCTGCCACTTTGTGTCAGCTGCTGTCACGGGCCGCGCCTGAGCAGCACTGATAATGCTGAGGTCGCTGACCGCGGTTTTCCTGGCCAGGTCGCTGATCAAACTTTTTCACAGCACCTCCCGGCGTTCCACCTCCGGACGATGGTGGCAAGCCGGTCGAATCAAGCGAACACCCTGGCAAGAGATCACAGTGCCTGCGGCACGTATATCGGACCCCGTTGGGCGAAAGTCCAGCTATCAGCTCGACCTTCTCGTTGCGGAAATGGGCGGTGGCGAGGTGCCTGTTCTCGCCGTGGCACTTCATGGCCGAAGAGGAGGATGAGCCTGACTGCGAGTCCGGGAGCGAGCCTCGCTTGCGGTCGAACCGCGGGCGCCGGTGATCGGATTCGGCGGACTGCACCCCGAAGCGGCCGTCGAAGATCCCCCATTTCTTCGATCATGGTGAGCGACGCTGAGCGATGCATGCTCACAGTGAACTGGTTGAAGAAGCCGTACTGGCCCAAGAGCAATGGCCAGGGTACCCGCCAATGGTCTACGAAGCCGATCTCTGTTTCCCACTCGATGAAGTCGTCGTCATCGCCGCTGGGACACCGAAGTCGAATGTGGAGGTCAACGAACTTGACGTCCGGGTTCCTACCGGCGATCCAAATTTCCGCACCGACTTCGGGCGGCTTAGATCCGCGGCGACGTCGTTCGCGAGCCACGGGGCGCCCAAAACGTGCTCTGAAAGGACTCATCGGAACTCCATCCAGAGTGACGTCGGCGCTGTCGAACTCCATTGGCATTCGCAGTTTGAAATCCGCGTCGCGCGGGGAAACGTCATGTCGTGCGTATGATCGGCCGCCGCCTTCGGCTGCCGGTTGCTCTCGTTGCCAGCGTCGCGGTCCTCCTCGTGCTGCCGGTGCTCACGATGGCATCGGCCGCCAATGCAGGGGCGGCGCCGTCACCTGCTGTGGCGATCTCCCTGCCAGGCTTCACCACCATGGCGACCGATCCGTGGAGCCAGCAGTTGTTCGTGGCTACGCCGAACAGCATCCTCGTCTTCGACTCCTCTGGGGACCTGCTGGGAACGATCCACAACCTGGCGGATCCGACGAGTCTTGTCATCGTGGGGGACACGCTCTATGCGACGCTCCATGATTCCGGGCAGGTCGTCGCGTTCAGCACGACGACCTTCGGCTATGTGGGCACGCTCGCCCAAGGCCTGGAGACGCCGAACAGCCTGGTATTCGCCGGAGGTTACCTCTGGACGACTTCGGTGGATGCGAGTGCAAGAGCCGGCGGGGATTATCTCGTCCGGATCGACCCGGCGAGCGACGCGATGACAACGTATGCCAACGTCGTGATCAGCGACGAACTCGTCGGGGATCCCGCCGATGACTCGGTTCTCTTCAGCTGGATTCCGGGCGAGTCGTCTGTCCAAATCAACCGCGTCTCCATTGCAAGTGCCACACCGACTGGAGGCCCTCCCATCTCGGAGAACGGGGCCACCGGCGACGGCATTGACAACGTTCAGCAAGCGGCAGTATCCCCGGACGGGACGCAGCTCGTCCTGGCTGGCGGCTTTCCTTACGAGTTCGACGGGCTCGATCCGAGCACGCTTGCATTCGACGGCAACGTGTATCCCGCGGTCAATTACCCGGACGCGGTCGCCATCAGCGCGGCGGACGGCGGTGTGCTGGTCGGCGGCATGGATGGCGGATACGGCGCGGACCTCGTCGTCGACGCCCTCGGTACTCCTGGTAAGCAACTGTTCAGCTACGCCTTCGGGCCTTCCTGGCTAGGTACCGCCCCTGGCGGCGTGGCGATCAGCAACGACGGCTCCCGCCTTTTCGCGATTACCGACGACACCGAGAACGGCGGACCTCCGAGGTATGGGCTGGACATCTTCGACCTCAGCGGCGTCCTCCCCGAGATCAGCTCGGCGCCCGCGCCTACGCAGCCGGCTGCAGCACCGCCAGCCACCCCCGCACCGGGCGTCACCGGTCCGGGCTCGGTTCCGCCAGCGTCCAACCAGATCGCCCCGCCGACCGCCACCGCGCTTCCGGGCTTCACGGCGATGACGATCAACTCCACAACCGGAGAGCTTTTCGTGGCAACGCCGAGCAATATCTTGGCTTTCAGCCCCGGTGGACAGCCAGCAGGGACATCGGGAGATTTGCCCGGCCCGTCAAATCTCGTGGTCGTAGACGACACGCTCTATGCCACGTTGGGCGGGTCCGGGAAGATTGCAGCTTTTGACACCTCGACACTCCAACAGATTTCGACCCTCGCCAGCGGGCTCGGGAATCTCACGACCCTCGTCGCCGCCGACGGCAAACTCTGGACCACCGAGCCCACTCCCGGCTCGCCGTCGACATTCGAGCTGGTCGGCCTAGATCCCTCGACTGATGTGGTGTCCACCTACGCCGGGGTTGTGTCCGGGAGCCAGTTGGCCAGCGATCCCGCCGACCCGACAGTACTCTTCAGCTGGAGCGACGGCGAAAACCCGGACTCATTCAACCGAATCTCTCTCGCCGGGTCCTCACCCGCGGGCGGTCCGCTGGTCTCCGAACGCTGGGCACCAGGAGGTGGAGAAACGAGCGTCGATGTCGTGCTCACACCGGACGGATCGGAGATCCTCGATGCCGCGGTGGCCTTGATCGGACTCAGCCCGACCACGCTGGAGTCGGACGGGCTCGTCTACCCCGGCTACAACAATGCGGACTCGGTCGCGGTGACGGCGGCGGACGGAGGGGTGATGGTTGGGGGCTCCAGTGGGATCATTCACGGCTTGGTCGCCTATCCCCTTGATAACCCTGGTGAGCCCTACTTCACCTATGACTACCCGAACGACGGAGGCCCCCTCATTGGCGGCCTCGCCTTCAGTCCGGACGGCTCCAATCTCTACGGGGCCTTCATGTACGAAACGACGGTCGATGGTCAGACTGTCACGCGATACCAGTTGCTCACCTTCAATCTGGACAGCGTCCTCTCGACGTCCCCCACGCTGCCGACGACCACCCCGACCACCACGCTGCCGACGACCACCCCGACCACCACGTTGCCGCCGTCCGCGTCGACTGCCGCGTTGCCGCCGTCCGCGTCGACTGCCGCGCCGTCGTCGACCACCCCGACCACCACGCCGCCGTCCGCGTCGACTGCCGCGCCGTCGTCGGCGTTGCCCGCTGTGCTTTCGAACCCTGGAAGCCTGCGGGCGTCGGAGTCCGCCTCGGCCTCTAGCCTCGGCCCAACGCCGGAGCCGAGCCAGCCGTCACCTTTCGTTGCGCTCGCGACCTTCAGCACTTCCCCGTCAAGCGGAGTGGGCCCCCCGGTCCCGGCAACCAAGCCCGCTCGCGTGGTTCAGACGAGCTTCGTCCTCGATCCTCGCCGTCAGCCCACGGAGTCCTCTGTTCTTGCGGGATCAGGATTCCGGGTAACGGCGCACGTCAATCTCCCCCACGGAGCGAAGGTCCAGATCCAGCTGACGACCCCAGGTGGGATCCTGCGGCGATCGGTTCAACGAGTGGGGGCCGCTCATCGGTTCGTTTGGAACAGCAGAGCGCTGACCGCCAAGAGCGTCGTGCAGTTCCGCTATGCGGGACGCACCGTCGCCCTCGTCCGAGTCGTCCGATAGACGCTGCACAGAGCTTCGGGCTCTGGTTACTGCCAGGATGCAAGGCATCCCCGAGGAGGCAGCCGGGCCCGGTCTCAACCGGGCCGTTGGAATCGAACGAACTCGTGGAC
The DNA here is from genome assembly GCA_025463965.1 of Acidimicrobiaceae bacterium. Taxonomy (GTDB): domain Bacteria; phylum Actinomycetota; class Acidimicrobiia; order Acidimicrobiales; family Bog-793; genus JAODBN01. The sequence continues at coordinate 7,157 of JAODBN010000283.1, read as the reverse complement.
TCCCGTGCCACGTCGGCCGCCTCCATGCCAGCCATCCAGCGCCGCCAAAGAGTGGCTCTGGCGACGCCCCTGGCGCGGTCCGAATTGTCGGCAGGACTCCAGCACGTCGGTTTCGATGTTTTGCTCAGCTTGGTCCGAGCAGAAGGCGTCCGGACCTGTAGTCGAGGACAAACGCCCCGTACCGGCTGAGCACCGGCGAGCCGAGCAAGCCAAGCGGCTCGCTACCGACCGTTGCACCGAGGATCTGCTCCTCGGGGAGCACGAATCGACCAAGTCGCCAGCCGCCACCCCTGTAGATCGGGATGTGCGCATGGCAGTTCACGTCAGACAGCTCCTCGGTGCGGACCACCCGCAGGCCTGCCTGCGATGCCAACGATGAGTTCGCGGCGACGTACGCGGCGCCGGTATCGACAATGAACGGCGTTTGCCGGCCGCGGACGAGAACATTGACGATAGCTACCACCCGGCCTTGTTCAGAAAAGACAAGGGCCGCGACGTCGACACGAGGGTGGACGGCCGCATCGAACGCCGAGACGGCGCTCGAGCCCGGAGGAGGTGCGCCGCCAGTGAATGGCGGTCCCTCACTAGACGCGACCGACAGTGTCTGGTTGGCGTAGTTGATGTGGATTGCGCCAAAGCGCGCCAGCACGTCGGAACCGAGTAACCCGTAGAAGTGCAGCCCTTGTCCCGGCGAGCCCAGTCGCCCGGCGGCGAGCGTCTGAGGCGTCAGCACGAAGCCGCCCGCCGACCAGCTGTGTAGCTGCACACGCTTGTGGGGGGTGGGGTTACAGCCGAGGACGCCGAGGAATAGGGGCGCACCCGTAGCCGGCAAGTGGAGATGAGTCGAGAGCGCCGGGCCGATCAACGAGAGGCTCGAACCGGTATCAAGGGCGAACGGGAAGGGCCCAGCTCCATCGATACAGACGCCGATCAAGACGACGCGCGCGAGCCCGCGTCGCACGACGGCCACTGGCACGCTCACCCCACTCGTGGGTGCCTTGGCTTCGGCGCACGGGATCTGATCGACGCGAGCTATCGCCGCGGGGACCGACAGCAAGTGAGTCCCCGTCGCCGCCGTCGCAGCGCCAGCCGGAACGACCGTCACGGCCAAGACGGCGATGACCGCGCCGACCACGACGAGGCGCGGACCGCGACGCCGGGGGAGGCCCCGGCGCATCATGAGGCGGGCGGCGCGTCGATGATCAGCGCCCGCCGGGACATGCCACGTGCAGCGACGCTAACGAGGCGCATCGTGAGTCGTACCGGGAGGAGAACGGGGCAGGTTGGGTGCTGACAAGAGTGCTTGCGAGTGGCTGCCGGCGAATGGTGCCTCTAGATTCCTTGTCTCGCGGATCACCCTTGACCGCATACGATTATCCATGCGACAGTCTGCACGTTGCAGGATCCTGCCGACCGGGTGAGCAGACCGCTCCATCCGTCCTGCGGAGCTCACGGCCCACGAGAGGATTCGCAATGAACATCCACCGGATGAACCGGCTTCGCCTCGTCGTACCGATGGCAACCCTCGTCGGGCTGGGCTCGGGAATGTTGCTTGTGCCATCTGCGTCGGCAAGCCCTGACCATGGCGTCGCGTCGCCGACCACGCTCGACGCCTGCGGCTATTTCGGCGGCGAGCAGACCCCCGCGTTCTCGCACACCTCCGGGGATACGACGGTGCAAGCTGGCACTTGGGTTGGGGTATCGAACAACTATGGCGGGGGCCCGGTTGCGAGCCTCGGGTCGGTCCACGGAGCGTTCTTTGAGACGACCACGACCTACGGGCCCAAGGGCGAGGACACGACAGGCACGGAGTGGTTCACGTCCAACGCGGGCCAGATCTCGCAGACCTTCACCTACGGGCCCGACGTGACGGGAGGCTACAGCGTGATCGTCACGGCAACTCGTGACCTCTCCTTCCTCACCAGCAACACCAACGTCGTCGGTGGCTGCTATTCAGGCACCTTTCCCCGCCCTTAGGGCAGGGTCTCAAACGACCCCTCGAAAGCCGCCGAACCCTCGGCGTGCTGCAAACACCTCCCTGGGCCTGCTCGGTTGAACGATTGGGCGCCGGGGGAGTGCCGGCTCTGATAGCGGGGGCTTAGCCAGCGCGGCTGGGCGCCGTCTCAGCCCTCACCCGAAGCAGGTAGAGGCTCGATCTGCATGCCGCGTGCTCCCCCACCGGTAGAGCCGACGATCCAGATGCGCGAGGCAGTGCCGGAGGCGGGTAGTTCCGGCTGGCTGTTCAACCGACTCGCAGATCTTACTGGAGTCACGCTCGGTGACAAGAGGTGAGCGCCAGCTCGGTGGTCCAAACCCAGGGAGAGCGCCCCGTGCGACCGCCTCGCCGGCGCGGTTACTGGGTGCGTAGCGCGCCCCCCGTCAGGAGCTGCAGTCAAGTCCACCGGTCAAGCTCGTTAGCCGTTCGCCATCAGCAATTCACCTGCATTGGATCTGGGGTCTCCCGTAAGGTCATTCGCTCTCCCTACCGTGGCCTCGACGGGGCACCAACGCAGGTGGCTCCCGGTTCAGGAGGTTCTTTCATGCCCGTGGCTCGATCGCGTTCTGCTCGCCGGCCGAGAGTCTTCGTCCCTGCTGCGCTCGGCTCAGCGATGCTCGTGGGGGGAATCGCTTGGTCGACCATCCCCGCCGGGGCGTCTTCGGGAACCTCCGGCGCCCACCGTGGTGCTGAGCACCATCCGGTGAGCGGACGGTCAAAAGACGTCCTCACGACGATCTTCTCGGGAGCCACGCTCGGCGTCAGCCAGCCCGACGACGAGGTGGCGATGGACGGTCACCTGTTCGTGGTCTTCCAGAACGGCGTGGGCCCGCAGGGCCAGGCGAGCTCGACGGGCAATCTCGACAGCACCGTCGTAGAGCTCACGGCCCAGGGCGCCGTCCTAGGCTCGTGGAGCCTCGCCGGCCACGCCGACGGGCTCGCCGCCGATTCGGCACATGACCGGCTGATCGCGACGGTGAACGAGGACCTCAACTCGAGCCTGTTCACGATCGACCCCGCGAGCACGACCGCCGTGCAGTACTCGTACTCCCCGACGCCGCTTCCCCACAACGGGGGCACCGACGCGGTCTCGGTCATCGGGGACCAGATCTTCATCTCCGCCTCGGCGCCGGGCACGACCGGCGCCCCTGCTCCCCAGCCGAGCTACCCCGCGCTGTACTCGGTCAGCCTCGACGCGAGCACGCACGTGGCGACCGCGACGCCGGCCTTCGGTGACGAGGCAAGCGCCACGGTGGCGAACGACGGTTCGACTCAGGGAACGGGCGCGCCGCTGGCACTCACCGACCCGGACTCGAACGAGGTTGTGCCGCCTGCGAGCCCCCGCTTCGCCGGTGACCTTCTCCTCACGAGCCAGGGCGATCTGCAGCAGGTGTACGTCGCAGCGCCTGGCCGGGCGAGCCAGAGCCTGTCGGTCCTGAAGCTCTCCCAGTCGGTCAACGACACCGCCTGGGCGACTTCGTCTCAAGGCACGCTGTACATGACGGACAACACGAACAACCTCGTGGACGCCTTCACGGGCAGCTTCCGACCCGGGACCGTCTTTGTCTCGGCGACGCCGTGCAGCGCCAACAGCGCGCCCTCGACGTGTCCCGCACCCAACTACCCCGCGAACTTCCTTGGGACCTTGGACCTTCACAGCGGGACGGTAAGTCCCGTCGACCTGGGCGACGACCTCGTGCAGCCCCAGGGCCTCGTGTTCGTCTCCTCCTCTCACGGCCGAGGGGAGCGCCGCTAGTCCACTTCGCCGCTCCGACCGTTCACCGGTTCTGCCGCTCTCCGGGGAACCGGGCCGCCCGCAAGCGGGCGACGCGCACCGCGTCGGACAGCGTGGCGATGTCGTAGGCGCCGTACAGGCGACGTCCGTTGACGAAGAAGGTCGGGGTGCCCGACACTCCGCTGAGCTCCGCGCTTTCGACGTCTTCGGCGATGCGGTCGCGGTGGGTGTGCTGGCGGAGCTCCTCGGCGAAGCGCTCCGTGTCGAGGTGCAGCTGCGCGGCGTAGCCGATCAGGTCTCTCTTCGTCAGGGCTCCCTGGTGCTCTAGCAGAAAATCGTGCATCTCCCAGAAGGCCCCTTGGTCGGCCGCGGCCTCGGTGGCCTCCGCGGCGATCTGGGCGTGCGGGTGCACGTCGTTCAGCGGAAGGTGCCGCCAGACGTAGCGAAGGTCGCCGAAGTCGGCGAGGAGCTTGCGCACGACGCCCTCTGCGCGCCCGCAGTACTCGCATTCGAGGTCGCCGTACTCGACCATGGTCACCGGAGCGTCGATCGGACCGCGGAGATGGTCCCGCTCGACGTCCACCGGCACCGCGAGATCGATGATGGGCTCTGCGCTGCTCAGCAGCAGACGGAGACGCAGCTTTCGAGGGAGCCGGGCGATCACCCTGAAGTCGACCCAGGAGAGCGAGGTGGCGACGACGAAACCGGCCACCACGGCGACCTTGGCATCTGCCAGGTCCAGGCCGCTGAAGGCGAGCGTGGCGATGAGGAGCGACTCGGTGAACCCGATGCCGGCGATCGACGCGCCGCCGAGCACCGCCCCCCACCCAACCGGCGGCCGGAGCCGGCCATGGCTGATCTTGGTGACGAGCCACGAGGTGGCGGTGATCCCGATCGGCTTGCCGACGACGTATCCGATGAGGATGCCAAGGGTTACCGGCGAGGTGAGGGCGCGCGAGAGGAACGCTCCACTGATGGGGACTCCGATGTTCGCGAGGGCGAACAGCGGCACGATGACGTAGGTCGTCCAGGGCTGGACGAGGCCGTGAACGCGTTCGTTGGGGGAGAGCGCGTACGCGAGCCCGCTCCGTGCGGTTTGGGCGAGCCGTGAGGTCGGTTGTTCTCGGAACCGGCGGAACAGGTCGGTCGCGCGCTCGAGCTCGTCGCGTCCCGGCACGTAGGCGTAGGTCAACAGTCCCATGGCAAGGCCGGTCACGATCGGGTCGACTCCGGACTTGAGGAGGGCGAACCAGATCGCCAAGCCGATCAGCGTGTACACCGATCCACGGCGTACGCCGGCCGCGCGGACGATCAGCATCAGGGCGACCAGGGCCACCGCGGCGACCAGCGCGTGGAGGACGACGCGATGGGTGTACACGGTCGCAATGATGAGGAGCGAGACAAGGTCGTCAACGACGAGCACCGCAAGGAGAAATGTCCGCAGCCGGGCCAAAAAGCGCGGGCCGACAAGAGCGAGCAGCCCGAGGGCGAACGCGGTGTCGGTCCCCATGGCAGCGCCCCACCCGTGCGCTGTGGGACGCCCCGCGTTGAAAAGCAGGTAGATCAAGACAGGCAGGGTCATCCCGCCGATCCCGGCGAGGACGGGGAGCGCAAATCGCTTTCTGTCCCGCAGCTCGCCGAGGTCGAACTCGCGGCGCGTCTCGAGTCCGACCGAGAGAAAGAAGAAGGTCATCAGGCCGGTGTTCACCCAGGCCCTCAGGTCCTGACTGACTCCGGCACCCGCGACGCGCACGACCAGTCGCGTCCCCCAGAACGTCCCGTACGTAGCGTCGCTGACGTTCGCCCAGACGAGCGCGGCGATCGTGGCCGCAATCAGCACCGCCGCGCTAGCCGTATCTGCTTCGAGATACGCGCGCAGGGGCTTTGCGATGCGGTGCGACCACGCCGTGTAGCCCGAGAACGACATCCTCGAATCCTAAGTCTGGCGAGCCGAACGGCCGCGGTGAGGGTTTCGACCCGCGGGCCTCGCAGGTCGCAGGAAGTTCATCCCCGCGGGACTTCTAGGCGGTCTCCCTGACATCCCGGCCTCCTAGGTTGCTGCCGTGGATCGCCGAGAAGTGGAGAACACATGACAACTAGATTGCAAGCTGGCTGGTCAGGCGCTCGGAGGGCTGGCCTCGCAGTCGGAGTCGCCGCGCTCGCGGCGGGCACGGTCCTTCTCACCACGGGGCTCGGAAGCCCCGCGGGTGGGGAGTCCTCGAAGGACCTGCACCCCGGCAATCTGCTCGTGAGCCGGGTGGTCTACAGCGGCGCGGGCGGCCTGCAAGCAGGATCCACCTACCTCCCGGCCGGCTGCACCCCGGGAACGTCGACCTGCGCCCTTGCGGTCAATGACGGCACCTACCCCTACGTGTTCAACAACGACACTGTGGACGGGAGCTTCGGCGTCACGGCGCCGATCTTCCTCGACCAGTTGTCTCCTTTTGGCCGGCTCGTCAGCACCCTTGAGGTGCCGAACAGCACTCAGTCGAGCGGTGACTCCGCCGAGGCGCACGGCGGAGGGGCGGCCGCTACCAAGGACCAGATGGTGACGAGTTTCAGCTCCAAGTCCGAGCTTGCGCTGAACCTTTCCACCTCGGGAGACCAGGTGTCCTTCATGGGCTACCTCGCGCCGGTTGGGGCCCTCGACGTTTCCAATTCGAACACCCCCGGGGTCCTCGATCCGACGAACCCCGTCACCGGCCAGGACTACCGGGTTGTTGCGACGCTCGACTCGCAGGGCAAGTTCCACTTCACCGAGACGAACGCCTACAGCGGCAACAACGGTCGTGCGGCCATCGTGAATGACAGCAACGGGGCGAGCGCGGTGTACACCGCGGGCAACGCCGGCAACGGCGGCAATCCTCAGCCGAACGGCGTCATCGAAGGCACCGGCCTGCAGTTCCTGATCCCTCAGACAAAGGCCGAGGTCGCCCAGCAGCCGGGTGCTCCGACGGCGCTTGGGAGCTTCAACATCTCCCAGCTCGGGCTCAACACGGACAAGATCGGCAAGGACACCAACTTTCGTGGACTCACCGTCTCCAACAACGTCGTCTACACGACCAAGGGAAGCGGCAGTAACGGCGTCAACACCGTCTACTTCGTCGACACGACCGGTCTTGCCTGCCCGACGGGCGGAGTCGGGGATCCCGTGCCCGGCGCAGCGCTTCCCACGAGTGCGCCGAGCTTCGACACGACGCCGGCCGATGTCCAAGTCAAGGGATTGACTCCGTACAACATGTGCATCTTGAAGGGCTTCCCAACCACGCTCGCCAAGTCGAAGGCCAGCACCGCCTTCCCCTTCGGTGTGTGGTTCGCGAGCCCGACGACCATGTACGTGGCTGACGAGGGCAACGGGACGGACACTTTCAACGCCGCCACCAACACCTACACCGCGGACGCGGCCCAGACCACCGCGGGGCTGCA
>JAODBN010000275.1 GCA_025463965.1 Acidimicrobiaceae bacterium | reverse complement strand
GAGCCGAGCACTTTTGCTGGTGGGACGGCCTCGTTGACGAGAGCCGAGCGCCCTTCGACCGCGCCGCGCTGCGTGGCCGAGGGGACTTCTCGGCGGACCTCGTCGGCTTGGCCGATCGCCTCCTCGCCGACCCCGAGGCAGCACGGGCGCTGGCAGAAGCGCTCGACGCGCCGCCGCGGACCATGCTCGGTGATCTCGAGGAGATCCTCGGCGGAGACGATGCGCTCGCCGCGTTGATCGACGAGGCCGCGGATCTCGCTCTCGAGGTCCTCGGGGAGGGGGCGGCGTGAGGATCGGCGGCTGGCGGGTCGACGGCTACGGGCTGCTGGCGGGCCACACGGTGGACGATCTCCCACCGGGGCTCACCATCGTCCACGGCCCGAACGAGGCGGGGAAGTCGACGCTGCTCGCGTTCGTCCGCCACGTCTTGTTCGGGTTCCCCGACCGCCGCCGACGCGAGGACGCCCGCGAGCCGCTGAGAGGCGGTCGCCACGGAGGAGCACTTCGCCTCGTCGAGGACGGAACCGGAGAAAGCTGGTGGCTTGCCCGCCACGCCGACGCGAAGAGCCCCGAGCTCACGCGTCCGGACGGGAGCGCCGGCACCGAAGAGGATCTCCGACGCCTGCTCGCCAATGCGGACGCGGGTCTCTTCTCCTCAGTGTTCGCGTTCGGCCTCGACGAGCTCGCCTCGCTCGCGTCGCTCGAGGCCGACGACGTGCGCGAGCACGTCTTCTCCGCCGGGGTGCTCGGTGCGGGCCGTTCGGCCGGCCGTGCCGCCCGCCTACTCGAAGCCCGACGCTCCGAGCTCGTCCGGCCGCGCAAGGAAGGGGCTCGGGCGAACGCCCTCCAGGCACGCCGCGCCGAGATCGAGCGGGAGGTACGGGAGGCTCGCAAGCGCGCGGAGCGCTACCCGGCCGAAGCGGCCGGCTATCGCAAGCTCGGCACCGAGGCCGTCGAAGCACGGGCACGCGTGGTCGCGCTGCGACGCCGTCTCGACGAACTGGAACGGCTCAGGCGGAGCTGGACGCCGGCGCGTCAGCTGCAGGCAGCCGAGCGCGAGCTCGCCGACTCCGAACCCGGAGAGCGTGACCGTGCGCTACTCGAGGCGGGCCCAGAGCTGCGCCGGCTCCTCGGAGAGTGCTCGGGCCACGAGCGCGCCCGCGAGCGTGCCGCCGAGCTCGCTCACCAGCGTGACGCCATTCTCCGAAGGCTCGACGAGCAACAAGCGGCCCTCGAAGATGTCATCGGTCGCGAGCGCTGCGCGGCGGCGCTCACCGGTGGCCGCCCCACCGAAGCCGACGTGACCGCGGCGGAGGCACTGGCCGGGCACCACCGGGAGGCAGCGGCGCTGGCGGCGGCGCGAGCCGAGGAAGCCGGGCGCGCCGCTCGTGCGGCAGAGCGGGCGCGCAGTGCGGAGGAAGTCGCACTGAAGGCGAGCAGCGCTCGTGCAACGGCCGACGTCAAGAGTCTGCGCCGCAGCGCCGAGGAGCTCGGCCGCTGGGTGGACGAACGCGACCGGCTCGAGAGTGAGGCCGCGGCGGCGCGAAGAGATGAGCGCTTCGTGGCGCTCGAGAGCGGCACCGGTCGCGCAAGACGCAACGACGGCACGGTGCTCGGCGCGATCTTGGTCGTCGTCACCGTCCTGCTGGCCCTGGCCGGCGTGCTCGCCATTCGCCTGCGGGCACCAGCACCGGGCACGCTTGCGATCGCCTCCGCCCTCGTGGTCGCGGGCCTCGCGGCCTATCTGCTCATGCGACCTCCGACGCCGCCGACGTCCCTGATCGAGCCGAGCGGTGAGCCCGCCGGGCTCGGACGGGCCCGCCAAGAGGTCGCCCGGCTCGCCGGCCTGCTCGGCCTTCCCGCTGACGCCGGAAGGGCGGACGCGGCGACGGCGCGCGAGCTCGCCGAGGCCGAACAAGAGGATCGCCGCCGCCTGGACGGCCTTGCCGAGCAGGCAGCTGTGGCGCGCGCTGACGCCGACGCCGCTCACGAGCGTGCCGTCGCCGAAGCGAGCGCCGTCGGCCAGATCGCCGCCGAGATGGGCGCCCTCGCCGAGCGCTTCGCCCTCCCCGCCAGCTGCAGCGCGGGCGAGCTCCCCGCGCTCCTGCGCCGAATCCTCGAGACGGGGAACCTGAAGGACGCCGGCGAACGGGTCGGCCACGAGCTCGGCCGCTTGGAGAACGGCCTCACCACGTTCTTCACCGCGCTCGAGCGGCTGCTGACTCGCCTCGGCTACGGAGGCGACGACCTCGAGGCGACGCCGGTCAAAGCAGAGGAGCGGGCGATCGCCGCCCTCCATACGCTCGAGGCGGAGTGCGACTCGGTGCGCAATGCTGCGCTACGCCGGGAGGAGCTGACCCGAGCCGCCCGGGCCGCCCGTGAGGCTCTCGACAGCGCCTTCGGCGCCGGAGAGGGCGCGGAGTCGCTGGCGGCGGAGCTCGCCGCGGGCGACCTGCTCGGCTGGCAGGCCGAGGCGGAGTCGGTCGAGCTCGCGCTGGACGAGGCTCAACGGGCGCACGAGGAGCTCCTCTCGATGTACGCCGCGGCCGAGGTCGAGCTCGAGGTCCTGCGCACGAGCGACGAGGTGGCCACCCTCGAGCTCGAGCTCGAGGGTGTGGAGGCCGAGCTCAAGGCGGCGCTCACCGAGTGGGTCCAGCTCGGCCTGGCCCGAGCGCTGCTCGAGCGGACCCTCGACCGCTACGAGCACGAGCGCCAGCCGGCGGTGATCCAGCGCGCCGGAGCGCTGTTCTCCCAGGTGACCGACGGCCGATACCTGCAGCTCGTCGCTCGAGAGGAGGGCGACTCGACGCGCAGCCACGGCCTCGACGCGCTCGGCACCACCGGCTCGCGCGTCGACTCCGGTCGCCTGAGCCGGGGAACGGCCGAGCAGCTCTACCTGTGCGTGCGCCTGGCGCTCGCCGCCACCTTCGCCGAGCAGGCGGCCTCGCTTCCGCTCCTCCTCGACGACGTGCTCGTGAACTTCGACCCCGGTCGAGCCGCGGCGGTCGCCCGGGCGCTCGCCACGACGGCGGCTGAGCACCAGGTGCTCGCGTTCACCTGCCACCCTCACGTCGTTGAGCTGCTCCGGGAAGCGGCGCCCGGCGGCCGGATCGTGGAGCTCGAGCGCTCCTGACGACTCGCCGCTACCCGGCCGGCGGGTCGGGTTGCTGGTCCCAGTACGGCGCGCGCGCCTGGTCCCAGCCCGTGACGACGCACACGAAGACCAAGAAGGTCAGCACGTGCACGCTCGTGCAGTACAGGCAGATCGCCTTGATCTCGAACAACTCGGCATAGAGCAGGTAGCAGACGAAGCCGATCCCCACCACGGCCGAAGCCATCCTGAGCGGGGCGACGAAACGGTTGGCCGAGCGCCAGGCAACCGGGAGGCACAGCACCAGCATCGGCACGAAGAAGGCGAGCCCGAGCACCGCGACCGGGATGCCGAACACCTCCGACTGCGGGCTGGTGGTGACCTTCTCGCAGTTGATCGTGGAATTCTCCGCACAGAATGCGAGCACGGCCTGGGTGTAGTGCGCCACGGTCAGGTAGATCGACACCCCGAGCCCGAGAACGCACAAGAGCGGCGTGACCACCATCCGCCAGGACCAGGCTCGCGCGGCGAACCCGTCTCGTCCGTGCTCGGAAGCGAGCTCGTTCGGCGAAGGGACCGGCTCGGGCGCTCGCCGCCGGGCGGGGCCGCGAACCGCGGCCACCGGCATGGTCCGCCGACCGAGCCAGCTCCGCCGTCCGGGCGGTGGTGGAGGCACCGCCGCGGTGCGGCGCCCCCGGTCAGCTGTGGGCGGCTTCGGCACAGCCAGGCTGCTAGCTGACCGGCTTCACTGCGGCGAGCGACTTCTGGGCCGCCTTCACCCCGCTCGTATTGCACACACTCGCCGGCTTTCCGCCGTCCAGGTTGCAGATCGCCGCGGTGATGTAGTTGGCCTGCGCCACGAAGAGCGCGCCCTGGATGTACTTGCCGGTCGCCGAGTTGGGGTTGTGGATGCCCTCGGCGATCGCCAGTCGGCCCGGTCCACCGTTGTTGAGCGGCTGGCCCGACGTCCACAGGTTGGCGAAGGCCGACGGCGAGCCCGACGAGACGTACTTGTTCCCGATGTCTTCGAACGGGATGCCGACGCCGGCGCTGGTGTTGAACGGAACAGCAGGCGTGGTTCCGGAGCCGTCGTACTTCGCGACGAGGTTGTTCACGTCGGTGGGCAAGCTCTGGAGAAGCTGGGGCGTCGGCTCCTGGCGGTCCTCCTCCTCGTAGGGGGAGAAGGTGACGTAGGGGCTCTTGTAGGTGGAACCCAAGAAACTGAACGTCGGGACGTTGCCGTCGCTGCTGCCCGAGGTGGTCTCCTTGAGCCCGGTGAAGGTCCCGAATCGGCTCAGCGCCGCCACCATCGTGTAGCGCATCATGGCGCAGTAGGGGCAGTACTCGGCACCGACGTAGACAAAGCGCGGCTTTCCGCCGGACGTCAGAGGCGCCTGGCCCTTCGTCACCACGAAGGGCGCCGGCTGGGCGTCGGTGCCCACGCTGTTGTAGGTCGAGGTCGGGATGGTCGTGATCGCGTTGACGTAGGCCGCCGGAGCAAGAAGCGGGTCCTGTCCGGTGGTCACGCCGTTGCTCTTGGAAGACGAAGACGACGGAGTCGAGGACGAGGTCACCTTCACGACGACGAGGACGACGACCACGATGGCGACGAGCGCGACGGCCCCCCAGCCGATCAGGCCTCGGTTCTGCTGCTTGCGTGCGC
>JAODBN010000252.1 GCA_025463965.1 Acidimicrobiaceae bacterium | reverse complement strand
TCCCCTCTCCGGTGAAGGGGTCCGCGGCCGACGCGGCGTCGCCGACGAACAGCACCCGCCCACCCAGCGCCGAAAGCCGCGGCGGGGAGATCCCCGCCGGAATCGGCCAGGACCTCGCCGGAAGCTCGAGCTCTGCGTTGCGGCCGAGCAGAGAGGAGACGAATGCGCTGGAAACGAACGCCTCCCATGCGCGGGCGAGCTCCCTTCCCTTCGAGGGTGAGCTCTCCGCTCTCGACTCTCGGGCGGGATCGTCCCCGATCGCGCGCACCTCACCGTTGAAGCCTCGCGAGCCGATGCTCGGCCTAGGAGGAAGCCGCAAGCAGATGCCGACGTTGGCGCCGCCCCCGCCAAGGGGGAAGGACCATCCGTAGCCGGGCAGCAGGCACTCGTCGAACAGCACCCACAGGTGCTTGGCCGCCTCCGGCTGCACGCCGGTCGCGTAGGTCCGGAAAGCATGCCAGTCCCGAGTGTCCGCGGCACCGGCATCGCGCTCGCCAAGGGCTCGCCGGACGGGCGACCAGGCACCGTCGGCGGCGATCACGTAACGCGTGCGCACCACGGTGTCCTCGCCGAGTCGAAGGCCGATCCGGCCGTCGCCGCGCGCAGCCGCAGCGATGCCATCGAAGTCAACGAAGCTCTGGCCTTCGAGGACGTTCGCTCCCGCTGAACGGGCGACCTCGAGGAGTGCCGCGTCCAGGTCCTTGCGTTTGGCGACCGCCCCTCGGACCCCGCGCGTCGGCGAGGCACGTCCTCCCGCCAGGGGGACCCGCACCACCCGACCGGAAGGCGAGCGCACCGAGAGGTCCTCCACCGTGTTGAAGGACGACACGACTGCCGGGTCGAGGCCGAGATCGTCGAGGCGCCTCAGCGCCCCGGTCGTGAGCCCGTCGCCACAGCACTTGTCGCGCGGGAAGCGAGCGCGATCGGCCAACACGACGTCGAGCCCGGCGCGCGCGAGGGTGGTGGCCGCCGCGCTGCCCGCCGGGCCCGCGCCGATCACCGCCACGTCGGCGTCGAGCAGCTCACTCACGACGGCGCCTTCGAGACGGTGTCGTGTGAACCTGCGGTTCCGCCGATCGCTGCGGCGATCGCCTCGTGCAGCCCGAGACCGAAACGGAACCCGCTCGCCTTGAGGGCACGCGGCACGACGCGCTGGCTCGCGCAGACGAGCTCCGCGGTGGTCCGCCGCCCGAGGGCGACTTCGAGCGCGGGGCGCGGCGCCGAGAGAACCGCCCGCCGGTGGAGCGCCGTAGCGAGCGCAGCGGTGAACTCCGAGTTCCGCACCGGTTCAGGAGCGACGAGGTTGCAGGGACCGCTGAGGGACTCGGTGGTAGCGGCATGGATCATGGCCGCTGCGTGGTCGGACAGCGCGATCCAGCTGGTCCACTGGCGGCCCGATGCCAGTCGAGCGCCGAGACCGAGCCGAAAGAGCGGGACAAGCGTCGAGAGCAGGCCCCCGCCCGCACCGAGGACCATCCCGGTGCGCACCGTGACCACCCGGACGCCGGCCTGGCGGGCCGGAGCGGTGGCCTCCTCCCAGGCTCGGCACACCTCTGCGAGGAATCCCGCGCCGACTCCGCTCTCCTCGTCGAGCACCGAGTCGCCCCGGTCACCGTAGAAGCCGACCGCGGAGCCGCTGACGAGAACGCGCGGAGGCAGATCGCAGGCGGCGAGCGCACGGGAGATGACGTCGGTGGTGACCGTGCGGCTGGCCCGGATCAGCTCGCGTTTTTTCATGCCCCAGCGCCGCGGCGTGATCGGCTCGCCGGCGAGGTGGAAGACGGCGTCCACTGCCTCGAGACCGCCGGGGAGGCGAGAGACGTCGAGCATTCGACGCTCCGTGTCCACGAGGGCGTCCTGCGGCCCGGGCGCCGACCGCACGACCCGCGACACCTGGTGGCCGTCGGCCTCGAGCCGGGCGACGAGTGCTCGGCCGATGAAGCCGCTTGAACCGGAGACGAGGGTTCGCACCAGAACCGCCTTTGCCGAGGAGGGGAAAGCCTACCTGGGGCCTTCCGGGGGCCCTTGCGGCTGAGGCAGTAACATGGCTGTAGTGCAGCAGTCGGTAGGTGCCTCAGGGGAGGCAGTCGCAGGGAGTCGAGCGGACGCCACGCTCGGGATCAACGCCTGGTTGGTCGAGGAGATGTACCAGAGCTACCTCACCGACCCCCGATCGGTCACCGAGGGCTGGCGGGAGTTCTTCGCCGATGACCGGCGCCCCGCACCGAAGGCCTCGTCGTCGCGCACCCCCGAGCCAGCCGCTTCGGCCGCGCTTTCCCCGCAACCTCCCGTCATCGACCGCCCGGCACCCGCCGTCGAGGCGCCCCCGCTGCCCCCGGTCCCCACAAAATCCTCCGATGCGTCCGCCGCCCCGACCGGGTCACAGAGCCCGAGCGAGCTGGGAGCGCCCGAGGTGCCGCTTCCCGTTCGGCCCGCCGCGGAGTCTCCGATCCCCGACCCCTCCGCGGATGCTCCCCTTGGCCCCACCGCGGCTGGCGAGACCGCTCCGCCGCCAGCGCCGGCGATCGCCGCACCCTCGACTTCTGGCGGCACGGTGCCAGCTGATCTGACAGCGCCCGCGGCCGCTGCTGATCACGCCGTACCGCTTCGTGGGACTCCGGCACGGGTGGTCGAGAACATGACCGCCAGCTTGAAGGTTCCGACTGCGACGAGCGTGCACCCGGTGCCGGCGAAGCTGCTCGAGGTGAACCGGCGGCTGCTGAACGAGCAGCTCGCTCGTACCTGGGGCGGGAAGGTGAGCTTCACCCATCTCGTCGCGTGGGCGGTCGTGCAAGCCCTCAAGGACGTCCCGGCGCTGAACGCGCATTTCGTCGAGGAGGTCGACGGCAAGCCTCAGCCCGGCATCGTCCGTCATGCACACGTCGGGCTCGGCATCGCGGTGGACGTCGAACGCTCGTCCGGTGCGAGGAGCCTTGTCGTCCCGGTGCTTCGCGACGCGGACACCCTCGACTTCGCCGGGTTCCACCGTGCGTACGAGCAGATCATCCGAAGGGCCCGGACGAACCGCCTCGAGGTCGGGGACTTCGTCGGTGCCACCGTCTCGATCACCAACCCCGGCACCCTCGGCACGACACAGTCGGTGCCTCGCTTGATGGTGGGCCAGGGCGCCATCATCGGCGTCGGCGCGTTGGACTTCCCACCTGAGTACGCAGCGGCCGACCCCCGGGTGCTGGCCGATCTCGGCCTCGGCAGGGTGCTCACGCTGACTTCGACCTACGACCATCGCATCATCCAGGGGGCGGAGTCCGGCCGTTTCCTCCAGCGCGTGCACGAGCTCCTCGTCGGGCGAGACGGCTTCTATGACCGGGTTTTCCAGGCGCTCGAGGTTCCCCACGAGCCGGCGCGCTGGCTCAAGGACCAGGGCGGCCCTGCGCTCGGCGAGCGCGACCAGTCACAGATCGCCAAGCAGGTCGAGGTACAGGCGCTGATCAACATGTACCGGGTGCGCGGCCACCTCATCGCGCAGCTCGACCCGCTTTCCTCAGAAGCACCCGAGGTTCCCGACGACCTCGAGCCCGAGCGGTACGGGTTCACCGTGTGGGACCTCGACCGCAGCTTTTACGTGCGCGATCTCACCTCCGAGCGGACGCTCACTCTCGGGCGCATCTTGGAGATCCTGCGCGAGGCGTACTGCGGGCGCGTCGGCATCGAGTACATGCATATCCAAGACGTCGAGCAGCGCCGGTGGATCCAGGCCCACGTTGAGGGCGTCTCTACCCAGATCGACGCGGGAGAGCAGCTCCACATCCTCGAGCGGCTGAACGCGGCCGAGGCCTTCGAGCGCTTCTTGCACTCGCGCTATGTCGGCCAGCGCCGCTTCGGGCTCGAGGGCGCCGAGTCGACCATCCCGTTCCTCGATGCGCTCCTCCAGCAGGCGGCCGAGACGGGCACGTTGGAGGTCGTTCTCGGCATGGCCCACCGGGGCCGCCTCAACGTGCTAGCGAACATCGTTGGCAAGTCCTATGGCGAGATCTTTGCCGAGTTCGAGGGAAACCTCGATCCTGAAACCGTCCAGGGATCGGGTGACGTGAAGTACCACAAGGGCGCCGTCGGAAAGTGGGAGGGCCGCCGGGGCGCCTCCCTGCCGATCACCTTGTCCTCGAATCCCTCGCACCTCGAGGCGGTCGACCCCGTCGTAGAGGGGATGGCGCGGGCCAAGCAGGACCGCTACCGCACGCCGCGAGAGTTCCCCGTCCTGCCGGTGCTCGTCCACGGCGATGCCGCGTTCGCCGGCCAAGGCGTGGTGGCCGAGACACTCAACCTCTCCCAGCTCAAGGGCTACCGCACCGGCGGCACCGTGCACCTGGTGATCAACAACCAGCTCGGCTTCACCACTCCGCCGACCGAAGCACGTTCGTCGCTCTATGCCACGGACGTGGCGAAGATGGTGCAGTCGCCCATCTTCCACGTGAACGGGGACGACCCAGAGGCCTGCGTGCGCGTCGCCAAGCTGGCGATGGCCTACCGACAGGCGTTCGACCGCGACGTCGTGGTCGACCTCGTCTGCTACCGCCTGCACGGTCACAACGAGGGCGACGACCCGAGCTACACCCAGCCGCTCATGTACAAGAAGATCGAGGCGCACCGCTCGGTTCGCAAGCTCTACACGGAGTCCCTGGTGCGTCGCGGCGACATCACCCTCGAAGAGGCAGAGCAGGCACTTGCCGACTTCGTCGCCCGGCTGCAGGGTGCGCTCGATGAGACCCGCTCGATGGCGCCTCCCGAAGTGACCCGCCTGCCGGCTCGCCATCTCAGCGAGGCGCCCCGCCTGGCGATGGCGACCGGTGTCGACCGAGCTCGCCTCGACGCCATCTCGCATCGCATCCACCAGCCACCACCCGGCTTTCGGGTGCATCCCAAGCTTGCCAAGCAGTTCGAGCAGCGGGCCCGGTTTTACGAAAGTGGCGAAGTCGACTGGGCCCTCGCCGAGGGACTCGCCCTTGGCTCGCTGCTCCTCGAGGGCACCGACGTCCGCCTCACGGGCCAAGACAGCCGCAGGGGAACGTTCTCTCAGCGACACGCCGTGCTCGTGGACTACGAGACCGGCGAGGAGTTCCTGCCGCTTGAACACCTCGGCGACGAGCAGGACGGCGAGCCGGCCCTCGGCGCAGGTGAGCGGGTTGGCGTCTTCACCGTGCGCGACTCGCTGCTGTCGGAGTACGCGGCGCTCGGGTTCGAGTACGGCTACTCGGTCGAGTCGAGGGACTCGTTCGTTTGCTGGGAGGCGCAGTTCGGTGACTTCGCCAACGGTGCCCAGATCATCATCGACAACTTCATGGCGGCCGCTGAGGAGAAGTGGGGACAGAGCTCGGGGCTCGTGTTGCTTTTGCCACACGGCTACGAGGGCCAGGGCGCCGAGCACTCCTCGGCGCGCCTTGAGCGCTTCTTGGCGCTCGCCGCGGACAACAACCTGACCGTCGCCCAGCCGACGACCGCCGCCCAGTACTTCCACCTCTTGCGCGCGCAGGCTCGGCGCAGCGTCCGGCGTCCTCTCGTGCTGATGACCCCGAAGTCGCTCCTGCGGTCCCGAAGCGCCCGGTCGCGCGTCGAGGAGCTGACCGGCGGTCACTTCTCCGAGGTCCTGGACGACCCAGCCAGGGGCGAGTCACTCGACACCCGAAGCGTTCGCCGGATCGTCTGCTGCACGGGCAAGATCGCCTTCGACGCGATCGCCCGGCGAGACGCGCTGCTCGCCGCCGGGGACGAGGCAGGGCTTACCGCGGTGGTGCGTCTCGAGCAGCTCTATCCGTGGCCCGACGCCCAGCTGGTCGACGTGCTCGACCGCTACCCCGAAGCGACCGAGCTCGTCTTCTTGCAGGACGAGCCGGAGAACATGGGCGCATGGTCCTTCGTACACGGCCGTCTCCACCGCCTTTTTCGCGACCGCTACGAACTGCACCACGTCAGCCGGGCCGCCTCGGGGACTCCGGCCACGGGCTCGCACGCTGTCCATGATCTCGAGCACGAGCGCCTCCTCAGCCTCGCCGTCGGGGCCGCCCCGGGCGCGTCCTGAGCAGTTTTCGCGGTGCGCCCGGCCATGGTGCGCCCGCGGGCGGTGGGCGGATGATTGACTAGCGACGACATGGCTACCCAGCACGTCGTCGTCGACGGTTCCAACATCGCCACCGAAGGGCGCTCCATCCCGAGCCTTGACCAGCTCGAGGGGGCGGTCGAGGAGCTGCGCCGTGAGCTCCCCGAGGCCGAGGTGACAGTGGTCGTCGACGCTACCTTCGCCCATCGGATCGACCCGGACGAGCTTGCCCGCTTCGAGGAGCGGGCGCTGCGAGGCGAGTTCACCTACCCGCCGGCGGGTGCCATCGGCAGGGGAGACGCCTTCTTGCTGCGCATCGCCGAGAAGGTCGACGCGGTCGTTCTCTCCAACGACTCGTTCCAGGAGTTCCACGGCGAGCATCCCTGGCTGTTCGAGCGAGGACGTCTCCTCGGGGCTACCCCGGTTCCGGGCATCGGTTGGATCTTCGTGCCGAGGACGCCGGTGCGAGGGCCGAAGAGCCGGGTGGCCACACGCGACGCGAGAAAGGCGAAGGTCCGGGTCGAAAAGGCGATCGAGGTTGCGACCAAGGAAGTGGTCGCGCCCGTACGAGAACGGGCTCGGCGTGAGCCGGCGGCCGCTCGCGCCGTTTCCACGGCCCGAGCGGAGGAAGCTCCGTCGCGAGGTGGTCGCCGAGGGGCGTCACGTGACGGCGCCGCGGCGCCCCAGGCGGTCAACGACCCGGGCACCTTCATCGCCTTCATCGCCGAGCACCGCCTTGGTGAGCAGTTGGAGGCGGAGGTCGACAGCTTCACCTCCCACGGGGCAGTCGCCATGTACGACGGGGTGCGCTGCTACGTGCCGCTTTCCGGTCTCGGCTCGCCGCCTCCGCGCAGCGCACGAGAGGTGCTCCGCAAGGGCGAGCGGCGTCGCTTCGCCATCACCGCCCTGGATCCCTACCGCCGGGGCGTGGAGCTCGCGCTTCCCGAGGTCGCCGTGGTGTCGGGCCGTCCCAGCGAGGAGACCGTCGCCGCGGAAGTTCGCATGGCGCGGACCTCCGGCTCCGCCCGTGTCCGGGGGGGTGCTGCTGCCGGCTCGCCCGTCGCCGCGGACGAGGGCCGCCCGGCCAGAAGTGGCAGAAGGCGCGCGTCGGCGGCCGCCGCTTCGGGCGCGGAGCCGATCGCGGCCGCTCTCGAGCCGGTCGGGCGCACCTCGAAGGCGTCCTCCGCTCGGACGAGCGCCGCCAAGAAGAGCGCCGCCGCCAAGGCCAGTGCCACCAAGGCCGGCGCGGCGAAGGTGAACGCCACAAAGGCCAGCACGGCCAAGAAGAGCGCCACGAAGACGACCGCCAGCAAGGTCGGCGCCGTGAAGGTGACCGCCACCAAGGCCGGCGCGGCAAAGAAGAGCGCGGCCAATGCGGGCGCCGCGAAGACCAGGGCAACCGCGAGGAACGAGGCCCCGGCCAAGAAGGCCGCTGCGTCGAGAGCGTCGGCGGGTGGCGCGGCTGCGACGAGAAAGGCGCCCGCCCGTGTCCGGGCGGCGGGGGGAGCGGTGAGCGAACCCGCCGAGAAGCCGACCTCGTCTCGCAAGCAGGCCTCTCCCGCCAAAGCGCCCGCCCGAAAGGCGGGCGCTGGGAAGGCGAGCTCCGTCTCGCGCGCTGCCGCGTCATCCGGCGCGCCTGCGTCGGGCAGACGACGGACTCCCGCCAAAAAGACCGTGGCGTCAGAGCCGGTTGCCCCCGCCAAGAGGGCCTCGTCCAAGCGCGCACCGGCACCGGCCGAGACGAGCCGGCAGACCCGCGTCAACGCCTTGCCGGCTTCAGCAGCTCAAGCCTCGCCTCGTCGGTCTCCGGCGAAGAGCGCCGGCGCGAAGAAGGCCGGCAGCGGCGGCTCGGCGCTCGGTGGCTCGCGCCGACGCAGGGGCGACGGATGACTCCGCCTCTGCCGGAGTCGCTGATCCCGCATCGGACCCCGTTCCTGTTGCTGAGCGAGATCGTCGAGCTCGAGCCGGGGATCTCCGCGCGTGGCAACTGGCGGCTCGGGGACGAACCCTTCTTCGCTGGCCACTTCCCCGGCAGACCGACTCTACCTGGCGTGCTCATGGTCGAGTCGCTTGCCCAGCTCGGTGCGGCCGCGGTGCTCGCCGACCCCCGTTTTGCTGATCGGTTGCCCCTCTTCGGAGGCATCGACCGGGCGCGTTTTCGGCGCCAGGTGCTGCCCGGCGATCTCCTCGAGCTCGAGGTCACCTTGGGGCGACTCTCGACCCGAGCGGGGACCGGTCACGGCATCGCCTCCGTCGGCGGTGAGGTGGCCTGCGAGGCCGATCTGTTGTTCGTCCTCGTGCCAGGCGCCTGAGCTCAGCGCGTGCGCCTCGCGACCTGGAACATCAACTCGCTCAAGGCCCGTCAGTCCCGTGTGGAGGCGTGGCTCGCCGCCACCTCCCCTGACGTGCTGTGTCTGCAGGAGACCAAGTTGGCGGACGCGGTGTTCCCGACCGCCGCGTTTGCCGCGCTCGGTTACGAAAGCGCCCACCACGGCAACGGGCGGTGGAACGGGGTGGCGATCCTTTCCCGCGTCGGTCTCGCCGATGCGCGAGCCGGGTTCAGAGATGACGAGCCGGGAAGTGAAGAGCAGGGCCGCATACTCTCTGCGGACTGCGGCGGCACCCGGGTGATCAGCGTCTACGTGCCCAACGGCCGCGTCGTCGGCTCTGAGCACTTCGAGGCGAAGCTCGTCTGGTTGCATCGCCTGCGCGCCGAGCTCGAGGCCACCTGCCGCCCGCAGGACGCGGTCGTCGTGAGCGGTGACTTCAACGTCGCGCCACAGGACCGTGACGTCTTCGACATCGCCCGCTTCGACGGGGCGACCCATGTGACCCCGGCGGAGCGCTCGGCGCTCGTTGCCGTAATGGACTGGGGCCTCGTCGACGTGGTCCGTCAGACGCACCCGGAAGGGCCCGGACCGTTCTCCTGGTGGGATTACCGGGCCGGGGCCTTCCACAAGGGAGAAGGCATGCGCATCGATCTCGCGCTGTGCTCGACGTCGATCGCTGCCGAGGTCACCTCTGCCGAGGTCGATCGGGAGGCCCGTAAAAAGGGAGCGCTCGAGACTCCGCCCTCCGACCACGCACCGGTGATCATCGAGTGGGGCTGACCCAAACGGCGAGCGCGAGTTCCTCTGCATCAGCTTTGGCGTGAGCGATCTTGCCCCGGTCGGATGGCTCGACCCTTTCTGGGACTTTTCGCCGCAGCTGGCGCAACGCTGAGACCGAGATCGAGCCCACCCGCCGCGAAGGGCTTCTGTCACGTCTTGTTGGAGCAACCGGCGCCATTGCACCGCGGTGATGCGCCGAGTCGAACGCCGGGAGGTCTGCTCGGCTCGGCTTCGGCCCACTGAGGTGGGCGAGCACCAGTAGCCTTCGGCCGATGGAGCTGGTAGCGCTGGAGCGGCTCGATGGGGAGATCGGCGGCATCGACTGGCATCGAGCAGGCGCCGAGCTGGTGAAGGTCGTACGGCGTAACGACTTCGCGGCTGCCCTCGCCTACGTGAACGAGGTTGGCCAACTCGCGGAGGCGGCGGGACACCACCCCGACATCGAGCTGTCCTGGAACACCGTGACGCTCCGGCTCTCGACGCACTCGCTCGGGGGCATCACCGATGCCGATCTGGCCCTGGCTCGCCGCATCGACGGCCTGAGCTGACCGTGGCGGCCCGGCTTCCTGCCCCGTTGGTCTTCGCCGGGCTCGACGAGCTCGGCGATCGGCCACACGTGATGGTCGACGGGGCCCCTCGGCCCGGGACGGTGCTGACCCTGTCTCATTGGCCGGCGACGCCCACCGCCGGAGAGCTCGCCCGCGACACGTCGACCGAGATCGCGCTCGCCTATCTTCAACAGCCCGAGTGCTGGGCCGCCGGGGTCCCGGCGGTTACGTGCGATCACCTCGACGAGGACGGGGCAGCAGGTCTTTTCTGCCTGGTGTCGCCCGAGGCGGCCTTGGTGCGTGGGCGCGGGCTCGCCGCGCTGGCCTGGGCGGGCGACTTCGAGGTGATCCGGGAGCCGGCGGGCGCCCGGGCGGCGTGGGCCCTCCGATACCTCTTCGACCCGGCGAAGTCGCCCTTCGCCGCGGGCGTCGAGGACGGACTCCTGGCGGGCAGCAAGTGGGCGGCGATCGCCTTTCGGGGAGCGCTCGCGGTCCTGCCCGAGCTGTTGGACTCGCCCGAGCGTTTCTCGGGCTGGTGGGAGGAAGAAGAGGAGGCCTACCGGCGAGGCACAGAGGCGCTCGAGCGCGGCGAGCTGAGGATCGAGGTCGACGCCGAGCTCGACCTGGCGCTCGTCACGGTTTGGGATCAGCTCGCCGGCTCTCGGTTCGGCCGGGTGGGCCACGGCGGTGTCCTTCCAGTGCACCCTGCGGTGATCAACACCGCTACCGAGGCGAGCCGGGTGCTGGTGCGCCAGGGCGCCTCCTACTGCTACTACGACCGCTACGAGAGCTGGGTGCGCTACCAGAGTCGCAAGATCCCGCTCCGGCGCGACCTCGGCCCTTTGGCGGCTCGCTTGACCCAGGACGAGCCGGAGGGCGCGCGCTGGGAGGCGGACGCTCCGGGCGCCCTGGTTCCTGTCCTCCGGGTCGCGGGGGACAGAGTGAGCCACCTGGAGACGGACCGCGTGATGGACACGATCCGACGCCACCTGGCTGAGGCGCCGCCGGCCTGGGCGCCAAAGCGCGCCGGAGGTGCCTACCTCCCCGTCGGCGACGCGGCCGGGCTAGCTCCCGAGGAGGGTGGAGAGTCGAGAGCCGAGAACAGCGAACAAGACGCCTCACCACCGACACCCGGCGGGACTGCGCTCAGCGAAGGGGAAGCCCCCAGAGGGGGAACCACCGGTCGAGGTCGGATTCGATGGCGAGGTCTTCGGCGAGCAGCTCCTTCATCCTGAGCTCGGCCTCGTTGTCGCGCCGCTCACCGGCCTCGGGGACGAAGGGGTAGAAGGTGCCGCGCTTGTAGAGATAGACGATGTAGGTCGACGCGGACTTGGGGGTGGCCGAATCGGTGCCCCCGGGGCCGAACCCGAAGACCGAGCAGAGCAGCTGGGGTCCGTAGCCGTGCTCCTGCAGCGTCGAGTTGACGAGGTGCACCTGGGTGACGAGGGTGTCGAAGTCGGCCGCCTCGACGACCACCCAGCGGTAGCCGTACTGATCCGTGCCCTCCATCTTCAGGTTGCCCGCGACCGGGCCGGCTGAGCCGGGCTCCTTGAGCTGGATCAGGTCGACGAGCTCCTGCTCGGCCTCGTTGAAGGCCTGCCCGACCGCCGGCTTGAAGCACACCGCCGCCTGCAGGGTGGGAAGCACCCCCTCGGAGGACTGCAAGGTGATCGCCGCTCCGGGAAGCCCGAAGAGGCGGTCGAGATTCGGCGCAGCCGGCTTGGTGCGCCCGAGGATGGTGTCGAGGAAGCCCAAGTTCTACCGATCAGGAGAGACCGCGGCGCATCTCGGCGTCGAGGCGAGCGAGCTGCTCCAGGCGGCGCTGCAGGCTGGGGTGGGTCGAGAAGAGCGAAGAGAGGCTCGCTCCGGGGGCGATGGCGGGCGCGAAGTAGAAGGCGTTGAAGTGCTCGGCCGCCCGCAGGTCACGCGTGGGGATGCGGGACATCTCGCCGCTCACCTTCTGCAGTGCCCTCGCCAACAGCTGGGGCTGGCCGATGAGGATCGCTCCCGATCGGTCCGCGGCGAGCTCTCGGTAGCGCGAGAGCGCTCGGACGAGCAGGAAGCTGATCGCGTACACGACTGCAGTCAGCGCGACGATGCCGAGCTCGAACAGGGCCGCCCCCTGGTTGTTCTCGTTGTCCCGGTAACCCCCGCCGAACAGCCCCGCGTAGACGAAGACGCGTGTCAGCAGGCCGGCCATGATGCCGAGGAAGCCGGCGATCGTCATGACCGCTACGTCTCGGTGCGCCACGTGAGAGAGCTCGTGCGCGAGCACCGCCTCGAGCTCCGGCTCGTCGAGCCGACGAAGGATCCCGCTCGTGACGCAGACAACGGCGTTCTTCTGGTTGCGTCCCGTGGCGAAAGCGTTCGGGATGTCGCTTTGGGCAATGGCGACTTTCGGCTTCGGCATGTCCGCGAGCGCCACCAGCCGGTCGACGACCCCGTGGAGCTGTGGGGCCTGCTCGCGGGTGACGATCCGACCACCCATCGAGAACAGCGCGATCCGGTCCGAGAAGAAGTACTGGAAGAACAAGATCGCGAGCGCAAGCACGACGACCACTGCCACCTGCAGGTGGACGAAGGCGATGAGCACTGCCACGAAGACCGCATAGAGCAGCCCGAGGAGGAACACCGTCGTGAGCATCCGCGCCGACAGTCCACGGTCGGGGGGGAAGCGGGTTCTTGTTGCCATTTACGCCTGATCGGACTCGAGCAGGGTCCGGACCTCCTGGAGGCTTGAGTCGCTACTCGGCAGGGCGAGGTCGGAGGGGACGATCCTCGAGGGCTCCAGGGGCGTGCCCGCTTCTCGCACCTCGGCGAGCACGGCGGTCAGGGCCTTGTGGAACCAAGCTTCGTCATTGGCGGTGATGGCGTGGCCGAGGTCCTGGTCGAGCTGCTCGAGGCGCGGTCTCGCCTCTTCGTCGAGCTCGTACTGGGCCTCGCCGAGGATCCGGACGATCACTGTGCGCTCCCACCGAGGCTGAACAGGTCGCCACCGCCGGAAGCCGGCTCAGCCGGAGCGCCCTCGGCCACGGTCCCCTCCGCGACGCTCTCCTCGCCGTCCGGAGCCTCGGAGGCCTCGCCTTGTGTTTCCTCGCCGGCTGCCTCCGAGGGCGCCGATCCCGCCGAGAGGGCGCCGCTCGGGCCGCCCGCGGTCACCTGCCCCTTGAGGCGGGCCAGCTCGAGGTCGACCTGGCCCGACTGCATCGATCGGTCGAGCTCCGCCTGCAGCGGGTCGCTGCTGCCGCTGAGATCGGTGAGCGCGCCCGAGCTGAGCAGCTCGTCGACGGCGCTCGCGCGGGCCTGCATCTGAGCGATCTTGTCCTGGGCTCGCGTCATGGCGAGACCGGTGTCGCTCATCGACTCGGAGATGCCCGACACGGCCTCGCCGATCTTCGTCTGGGCCTGCGCCGCGGTGTAGGACGCCTTGAGGGTCTCCTTCTGTGTCCGGAAGGCGCTGACGCGGGCGTCGAGCTGTTGGGTGGTCACCTCGAGGCGTTGTTGCTGGGAAAGGAGCTGATCGTGCTGCACCTTCAGCTGCTCGAGCTGCGTGGCGATCGAGGCACGCCGCGTGAGCGCCTCACGGGCGAGGTCTTCGCGGTTCTGGCTGATGGCCTGGCCCGCCTGGTTCTGCAGCTTGGCGGCGCTCGCCTGCAGCTGCTGGGCCTGCAGCTCGATCCGCTTCCTGGCGGTCGCCACGTCGGCGACGCCCTTGCGGACCTGCTGGAGCTGCTCGAGCTGCTTCTCGTAAGAAAGGTCCAGGGTGTCCCGGGGGTCCTCCACCCGGTCGAGCACCTTGTTGGTCTTCGCCTGGACAATTCCCGACAGGCGCTTCATCACGCTCATCTGTGCTCCTCGAGCTTCTCGGGCCTTGGCGGCCGAGAGGGGCACCCGGCCGTCCATCCGCCTGTTCGTGGGCCGCTTTCTATAGGGCGGCCCTGTCACGCGAGCATAGGCCTCGACCTGCATCGCCGCCCCGGCGGCCGCCAACGGGCACCTCTTCCCGTCGCGGCGCTGCACGGGTCGGCGGTAGCGTCGAGGCATGCCCATGGGCCTTTGCCTGATGACCGTCCACGCCCATCCCGACGACGAGGCGTCCAAGGGAGCGGGCACGGTCGCGCGCTACCACGCGGCCGGCGTGCGCACGGTGCTCGTGACCTGCACCGGCGGCGAAGAGGGCGACATCCTCAACCCGGCGATGGATCGTCCGGAGGTGCGAGCCGAGCTCCCCGCGGTGCGCCGGCAAGAACTCGCCGACGCGGCGGGCGCGATCGGCTACGACGAGGTGGTGCTCCTCGGCTACCGGGACTCAGGGATGCCCGACAGCCCGGCCAACGCCGATCCCCGGTCCTTCCACCAGGCCCCCATCGCCGAGGCGGTGGGCCGGCTGGTGGAGGTGATCCGGCGAGAGCGGCCGCAGGTGATCGTCACCTATCCGGAGGATCAGAGCGGGTACCCGCACCCGGACCACATTCGGGTGCACGAGATCACCGTGGCGGCCTTCGAGGCGGCCGGCGACCCCGCCGCCTACCCCGGGCTGGGCGAGCCGTACCAGCCGCTGAAGCTCTACTACTCGCTGTGGCCGGTCGAGCAAATGGTGAAGCGCCATGAGAAGTTCCTGGAGCTTGGCCTCGACTCGCCTTACACCGAGCTCATCAAGGAGGGTTGGCTCGAGCGGGCGCCGGTCCAGGAGCCGACGGCCAAGGTCGACATCGCCGGGTTCGCCGATGCCCGTCGCGCAGGGCTGCTCGCGCACGCCACCCAGATCGACCCCGCGTCGCCCCACTGGTTCGGCCTTCCCGTCGAGCACGAGCGCGAGATCCACGTCAACGATCCGTACGTCCTCGCGCGCAGCTTGGTCGTGGTCGACGGTCCTGAGGACGATCTGTTCTCCTCGGTTCCCCAGGCGCTCGCGGAACTGGAAGGGACCCGGGCGGGCTCGCCGTCGTCGTCGAAGCGCTCGGCGTTGGCCTCCGAGGAGATCGGCGCGGACCGAGCCACTGGCCGCTGAGGGCGACCGCCCTCTCTGGGGCCCAATCGAGCAGCGCGCATGGGCCGCGCACACGACAGACTGAGCGCGCGTCGCAGTGGCGTACCGGGGCCGCACAGGCGGCCCCGCGAACGAGGGGAGACACGGTGGCGAAGTGGCTGAGCCAGGAGTGGCTGGACGAGAGCACCCGCCTGGCGGTCGGTCAGCCCGAGCGGCCAGGGGCGAGCGCGCGGCTTCAGTACCGGATCCTCGGCGGCCCGGGAGGCGACGTGGACTACTACTGGGTGGTCGTCGACGGGCACCTCTTGGAGAACCGCCTCGGACTACTCGAGGACGCCGAGGTGACGCTGACCGAGAGCTACGAGGACGCGATGGCTATGCAGAAGGGCGAGCTGGACACCAACACGGCCTTCATGCAGGGAAAGGTCCAGGTCGACGGGGATGTCGCCAAGCTGATGGCCCTTTTGCCCATCACGATGTCCCCCGAGTTCGGCCAATTCCAGGCGGCCGTGCTGGAGATGACCGAGTTCTGAGACCCTCTTCGCGGGGCATCGCAGGCCCCGCTTGCTCGTTTTGCCCGATTGTGCATCAGAAGGTGCACAGGAGGGGTGCAAGTGGGCAAGAGCATCTCTAGACTGCGATGCGAATGGTCACTTGTCCTCCCTACGGCCGGCACGACCGGGAGAGCGCTCGATGAGCGCCACTAAGGGTGCTGTCGCGACCACGCGGAGTGTGCCTTTGCCAACTGAAAGCGCCCCACGCCGGCTGGCGACGTACGTCGCGGCGGGCGACGCAATCTCCCGGGCGGGCCTCGCCACGCAGCTGCGTTCGCAGACCGAGCTGCTCGTCGTCGACGACCCGAAGCGGGCCAGCGTTGCGGTACTCGCGGTGGACGAGGTCTGCGAGGAGGAGGCCCGGGTCGTCCGGACTCTTCTTCGCGGAGGATGTCGTCACGTCGTGGTCGTCTCCACCGGTCTCGACGACCGGGGAGTGCTCACCGCGGTCGAGGCCGGCGCCTGCGCGATTCTCCGGCGCGGTGAGGCCTCGCCGGAGCGCTTGGCCGCTGTCCTGGTCGCGGCCATGGAGGGCCACGGGACCCTGCCGCCGGATCTTCTCGGCTCCCTTCTTTCTCAGGTCGGCAAGTTGCAGCGCAACGTGCTCCAGCCCCGCGGGCTGTTGTTCAACGGTTTCACCGAGCGAGAGATCGAGGTGCTGCGTCTCGTGGCCGACGGTCTCGACACGACCGAGATCTCCGAGAAGCTGGCGTATTCGGAGCGCACGGTGAAGAATGTGCTCCACGACGTGACTTCGCGCTTCAACCTGCGCAACCGTTGTCACGCCGTTGCCTATGCCCTTCGCGCGGGCGTCATCTGACCCCTAAGCGGCAGTTTGGTGCCCGATGGGGCACAATGCTTTGCCCGGAGGTCTGAACCTGCGCCGATGACCCGCAGCCCGCTGGCGGCAAGGCTCGCGCGGTGATTCATGAGCTCGACGAGGCGATCGAAGCACTGGTTCGCCGTGATGCGCTGGACGGCTCGGGAGCAGAGGTCGTGCTCGACGCGCCGACCAAGGAGTGGGCGAGCCGGCGCAACTCGCCGACGGTCGACCTCTATCTGTACGACATCCGCGAGGATCTTCACCGACGGGCCGCTGGCTGGCAAGAGGAGCGCACCGACGAGGGCGTGCTCCGGAGCCGGACCGCACCCTTGCGCTACTTCCGCTGCTCTTACCTCGTAACGGCATGGACCCAGCGGCCAGCTGACGAGCACCGGTTGCTCGCCGCCATGCTTTCCGCGTTCCTCCGCCACAAGATCGTGCCTCCGGAGCTCCTGGTCGGATCGCTCGGCGACCTCGGCGCGCCGGTGCTCCTCGAGGTGGCCAAGCCCCCGCCGGAGCACCGCCAGATCTCCGAGGTGTGGTCTGCGCTCGGCGGCGAGCTGAAGGCCTCACTGGACCTTGTCGTCACGGCGCCGATGTCCTCCGAGCCCGTGGCGGTCACCGCGCCTCCCGCCGAGGATGGCCTGGCGGTCAAGATGTTCGGCGAGCCGGGACAGGACGACGAGCGCTCGGCGTCGCCGTCCAAGTCTCTGGCCCCTGCCAGCACTTGAGGTCCAGACGTTGAGCCCGCTCGAGAAGTCCGAGGGGGCGTCATCGGCGCAAAAGCCGCGCCGGTCCCGACCCAAGGACCCAGCAACCGCAGCCGAGGAACAAGTCGAAGAGGCTGCGCTCGCTCCGTCGAAGGACCACCTGTTGTTGCTGCTCGCCCTGATCGAGGCACAGGTGCGGACAGCGGTCGCGGCCCGGCGGTCGGTCGACCCGAATCCCGACGATGCCTTCCGGGGCCTGTACTTGACCGACGACGACGCCGACCGACTGGTGGCGGGCGGCTGGCCCGCGCTGGCTCCCCCGTCGGCCGAGCTCGTCGCGGCGAGGGCGCGCGTCGAGGAGTCCCTTCTCGGCGAGGCGGCGCGCGGTCAGACACGGAGCAGCCTCGGGCGCCTCGTCGGTGAGTTCGGTCTCGCCTCGATCGACGTCGACCTGCTCGTCGTGGCCCTCGCTCCGGACCTGGACAGCCGCTTCGAGCGGCTCTACGGCTACCTCAATGACGACGTGACGCGCCGACGCGCGACCATCGGGCTCGCCCTCGAGCTCTGCGGCATGCGCCCGACAGATCCCGCTGCACGAGGACGGCTACGTGCCGGGGCACCCCTTTTGGACGGGGGCCTCGTGCTCATCGAGGAGGACGATCGGCCGTTCCTGACCCGATCACTGCGCGTCCCTGACCGGGTAGCCGCGCATCTGCTCGGCGACGATGCTCCCGTCCCCGCTATCGCCGGGCTCCTGGCCGACGACGGACCGGTGCCCGCCCTCGACCCCTCGGGACTGGCCCGCGCGCTTCAGGCCGGCGCACGTCTCGTCTACCTGCGAGAGCGGCAGGGCTCCGCCGGGCGCGGGCTCGCCCGCCAGGCGCTGGCCGCGGCGGGATGGGGCGCGGTGGACCTTGACCTCAGCCGGGTGGGACCGGAGCTCGATCTCACCGAGATCGCGGCGCTGGCCGCTCGGGAGGCCCGGCTCGGGGGGGCGGGGCTCGTCGCCGGACCCCTCGAGGCGTTCGGCGAGCTGAGCGGGGCGCGCGAGCGGAGCGTCGTGAGGGCGTTCGCCGATTTGCCGTGCCCGGTCATCCTCCTCGGCCGAGCAGGATGGGACCCCGCCTGGAGCCGACAGGTCCCCGTTGTCCTCGTCGCGCCCGAGCCTGCCGCGGAGCAGCGTCGAATGCTGTGGGCCGAGAGCCTGGGCCCGGAGATCGGCGCCGCCGTCGAGCAGGAGGTCGGGGCGTTCCGGCTCGCGCCCGAGCAGGTCGCGCGGGCGGGCCAGTCAGCGAAGTGGTGGGCGGCCTACGAAGGCGAGTCGCTGGCTGGAGCTCACGCGCGTTCGGGAGCGCTCGCCGAGAACGCCGCCGGGCTCGAGCGCATGGCTCGCCGCGTGCGTCCCGAGGTCGGCTGGGAAGACCTTGTCCTTCCGCCTGCGACGTTCCGCCTGCTCGGGGAGCTTGTCGATCGCGTCCTGTTCAGGGACCGAGTGCTGGGTGAGTGGCGGATGCGGGCAGGAGGTGGCCGGGGGCGCGGCGTGACCGCCTTGTTCGCCGGCGACTCCGGAACCGGCAAGACGATGTCGGCGGAGGTCGTCGCCGGGCGGCTGGGCCTGGAGCTCTACACGATCAATCTGGCGACCGTGGTCGACAAGTACGTCGGTGAGACCGAGAAGAACCTCGAGCGCATCTTCTCGGAAGTCGACGGGGTCAACGGCGTGCTCCTATTCGACGAGGCGGACGCGCTCTTCGGGAAGCGCTCGGAGGTCCGCGACGCCCACGACCGTTACGCCAACATCGAGGTGGCGTATCTCCTCCAGCGGATCGAGTCTTTCGACGGCTTGGCAGTGCTCACCACGAACCTGCGGGCCAACGTCGACGAGGCCTTCACTCGCCGCCTCGACACGGTGATCGACTTCCCTTTCCCCGACTCCGCCCAGCGCCGCACGTTGTGGGAGTACCGGCTGGGCAAGTCCGTCCCCCTCGCCGCCGACGTGGACCTCGAGTTCCTGGCGGACGCCTTCGAGCTGTCCGGCGGAAACATCGCCTCGATCGCTCTCACCGCCGCGTACTTGGCGGCTGGCTCAGGTGAGGCGGTGACGATGGCCGACCTGGTCCGGGCCGTGCACCGCGAGTACCGCAAGCTCGGGAGGCTCTCGGTGCGCTCGGAGTTCAAGGAATGGTTCCACGTCGTCGAGGGCGAGGTGGCGGGCTGACCGAGCCCTCGTGGCACTCATCGCCTCTTCGGTGAGGCCGATCCACGGGATAGGGTTGGTCAACTAGGAGGTCGCCGTGCACGAGCACCGGGAAGGGCCCCACATCGACGAGCAGCGGCTGCGGCCCTCGCAGGTCCAGCGCAGCCCTGAGGCGACCGGCGCGCTGCGCTCTCCGAGCGCTCTGCGGGCGATGTCGCCAGCGTCACTCTTGAGCTTGCAGAGAAGTGTCGGCAATGCGGGCACCACCGTCTTCGTCCAGCGCGAGGAGGAGGAAAAGGAGAGCGAGGAGGAAGAGCAGGTGCAGCGGGTCGGCGAGACCGCGCAAGAGCACGCTGCTCACGGGGCTCACGACGAGAGCCCGTCGCCCGTTCACGCCACGATCCAAGGAGGCGGGTCTCCGCTCGACGCGGGCACCCGCGACACCATGGAGCAGCACCTCGGAGGGGATTTCTCCTCAGTTCGCCTGCACGTCGACCGGCAATCCGCCGAGTCCGTGAAGGCGGCCGCCTACACCGTCGGGGACAACGTGGTGGTCCACCCCGACCACTACCAGCCGGGCACTCCGCAGGCCCAGCGGACGCTCGCTCACGAGCTCACCCACGTGCAACAGCAGCGTTCCGGACCGGTCTCGGGCACGCCCCAGGCTGGTGGCATCCAGGTGTCCGATCCTTCTGACCGTTTCGAGCAGGAGGCGGAGGCAAGCGCAACGCGCTTCAGCTCCCGCCAGGCCGAAGAGAAGACCGAAGAGCCTGCTGGCTAGCTAGTTTCTGCCTGCACGCCATTGGGCGCGAGCAGGGACTCTGCCCAAAGAGGCAACTCAGGCTGCACGTACCGGCGCCCATCTGCCATAGCGGCAGGGACAACCGTCCAACCATGATGGCCAAAAGTGGCGGTCGCTGCCCACCGAGGAGGAGTCGTCAATGCCCACCTATTTGTCTCCTGGCGTATACGTCGAGGAGGTTGACTCCGGCTCGCGGCCCATCGAGGGCGTCGGGACGGCAGTCGCTGCCTTCGTCGGCCTGGCCGAGCGGGGACCGTTCAACACCCCGACGCTCGTGACCAACTGGAGCCAGTACACCCAGAACTTCGGCGAGTTCGTCGAGGGCACCTACCTCTCGCACTCGGTCTACGGGTACTTCCAGAACGGCGGGGGTGCTTGCTACGTGGTGCGCATCGGCGCCGGTGGCCCGGAGCGCCAGGCCGCCGCCGAGCTCTCTTCGGGTGCCGACAACGGGATCGGTGCCTACAAGATCCAGGCCATCGAGGCGGGCGCTGAGGGCAACGACCTGACGATCGAGATCTCCGACAGCGCCGAGGCCGGCGAGGACGGCTCGTTCCGCCTGGTCGTGAAGCAGAACGGCTCCGTCAGCGAGACGTTCGACCCGGTGTCTCCCAAGCGTGGGAAGAACAACGTGGTCACGGTCGTCAACGCGCAGTCTCAGCTGATCCGGCTCGAGGAGACCACGAAGACGGCCATCGACGCGGTGGCCCGTGGTTCGGTCAGCCTCGCCGGTGGCGGCTCTGCCGCTCCCGAGCGGCTCACCCCCGGTGACTACCTCGGAGACTCGGCCCAGCGCAGCGGCCTCGGCGGCCTCGAGGCCATCGACGAAGTCACCATGGTGTGCGTCCCCGACCTCATGAGCGCCTACGAGAAGGGCCTGATCGACCTCGAGGGCGTGAAGGCGGCGCAGCTCGGGATGATCTCGCACTGCGAGCTGATGGGGGACCGCATGGCGATCCTCGACCCGCCCCCCGGTCTCAACGCTCAGGCGATCAAGACCTGGCGCGTCGACACCGCTGGCTACGACTCCAAGTACGCCGCTCTTTACTGGCCGTGGGTGAAGGTCTTCGACCCGGCTACCGGCACGAACGTGATGACTCCTCCGGCCGGGCACGTTGCCGGCATCTGGGGCCGCAATGACGACACCCGCGGGGTCCACAAGGCTCCGGCCAACGAGGTCATCCGTGGGGCGATCGACATCGAGCTGAACATCACCAAGAGCGAGCACGACCTGCTCAACCCCGTCGGGGTCAACGTGATCCGGGCCTTCCCGGGCCGCGGCATCCGAATCTGGGGCGCCCGCACGCTGTCGAGCGACCCGGCCTGGCGCTACATCAACGTGCGTCGCCTCTTCAACTACCTCGAGGAGTCGGTCCTCTCCGGCACCGACTGGGTCGTGTTCGAGCCGAACGACGGTGACCTGTGGGGCAAGATCCGGCGCACCATCTCCGGGTTCCTCGTCAACGAGTGGCGCAAGGGTGCCCTGTTCGGCAGCTCGCCGGCCGAGGCCTTCTACGTCAAGTGCGACGGCGAGACGAACCCGGCCGAAGGCATCGACGCCGGGCAGGTGGTCTGTGAGATCGGGATCGCGCCGGTGAAGCCGGCGGAGTTCGTGATCTTCCGCATGTCGCAGTTCTCCGGCGGAACGAGCCTGGTCGCGGAGTGAGGCGCTGACCTGCGGGGTTTTGCCCCGCAGGTCATGACCTCCTCCGGGAGGTCGGTGAGAGCAGTCGTCAGATGCAGTCACAACTAAGCGGCGCCCCACGGGGCGCAGGCACTCCGAGGAGGCGAACGCAATGCCACTTCCCGATTTCGACACCGGCGTCGGCTGGTCATTCGGGTTGGAGATCGACAAGGTCGAGATCAAGCAGATCCAAGAAGTGGATGGCTTGAAGCTCGAAGTTGACTCGATCGAGCTGAAGCACAACACGGACAAGGGGCTCTACATCAACAAGATGCTCCCTGGCCGGAAGAAGGCCGGAGAGCTCACCCTCACGCGTGGTGTCACGTCCGACACCAGCTGGCAGACGTGGATCCAGCAGGTCTTCGAGGGAAACATGCCGATGGCTCGTCGTGGTGGCCAGGTCAACATCTACGACTACATGGGTAAGGGCGTCATGGCCTTCAAGTTCACCAACGGGTGGGCCAAGTCGATCGAGTACGGCTCGATGAAGGCGGGTGACACGTCAGTTCTCACCGAGAAGCTGACGATCGCCCACGAGGGTCTCGAGCCGGCCCCGCCGTCCAGCTAGTGCTGCTTTTCGAGCTCGTCTGGGACGAGCGCCGCTGCAACCGAGGGCCGCGTGACGATCCTCGGAGTGCCGCCGGCGACCGTCCGTGATGCGTCGCGGCCCCGCCGCCTCCGCGCCCGAGGGCGAGGAGGACGGCGGGGCAGTGGCCGTCAGCGAGGAGACCCCAGCGCCTCCGCCCGTCCAGGAGAAGGCCGACGAGCTGCGGACGGAATTCGAATTCGTCCTTCCTCGCGGATACGTCGACGCTTCGGGGACCGTTCATCGGGACGGGAGCATGCGGCTCGCCACGGCGCGCGACGAGCTGCTTCCCTTGCACGACGATCGGGTGCGGGCAAACCCGCCGTACCTGACCGTGGTGCTGCTGTCGCGGGTCATCACGCGGCTGGGCTCGCTCGAGGCGGACGCCATCACGGCGAACGTGATCGAGAGCCTGTTCGCCTCCGACCTCGCGTTCCTCCAGGACCTCTACCGGCGGGTCAACGCCGAGGGACACACCTTGGCGGCCGTGACCTGTCCCGCCTGTCAGGAGCGATTCTCGGTCGATCTGGCCGGTGGTCGCCTGGGGGAATCGTGACGTACGCGCCGGACCGTCTGTACGAGGAGGTCGCGTACGTCGCCTACCACTTCCACTGGTCGCTCGAGGAGATCTTGGACCTCGAGCACACGACCCGCCGTCGCTTTGTGGCGGAGATCGGCAGCATTAACCGTCGCCTGTCCGGCGACGCCTGAGATCGCGAGCCCCGCGTGAGGCTTTGGCCCACTCGCCGGCGCACCGCTGCCCCCGCAGCAGATCTCGGTACCAGCCGCCCCGCAGCGCTCCAGCGTGAGACGGCGGGCCCAACGCCGCCGCGTCCCGCCGTCCCCGAGCGGGCGGCAGGCGAGTGGCAGTCCCTGCCCCCACTGCAGCGCTCGTTCGCCCCGGCAACCGGAGTTGTCTCGACCCATTTCCACGAGGATCTCGTCTCCTGGCAGAGCCCCGCGGCCACCCTGAGCCCCCTGTCGCACCGCAGGGACGGGCCGAGCGGCGAGGCGACCGGGCTGGCCAGCATGCGAACCCCGCTCCTTCCCCCTTCTGGTCCTCTCGCCACGGTCGGAGGGGCCCCCTTCTCGTTCGCCCCTCCGCCTGCTGGCGAGCAGGCCTCCGCTCCGGCCCCAGTGCAGCGCCAGGGCCTGTTCGGTAGCCGGGCGCTTCACTCGACTCGGGCACGACCCCAGCCTGTCTCCCCGACGGGGCGACCTGTCGTGGCGCGTGAGCCGCTCGTCCAACGGTCAATCGCCCCTGCGCCAACGGCGACGTCCGGTCTCAGCGCGGGCAGCATCGCCGGGACGAGCAGCCCTGCTCCTATGGCGACGCCGGGTCCCAGCGCGGGCGGGACTCCAGTGCCGAGCAGCCTTTCTTCCACGCTCGGCACGAGCCCCAGCTCCGGTGCGGGCTCCGACGCCGGCTCGGGCCAGACGCTGCCGGCTTCCGTCCAGCGGCCGGACGACGCCAGGCTCGACCTCGCTGCGCCAGGAACACCACGGCCCAACGCTCCGACAAGCGCGCCCGATGTCCAGCGAGCTGGCGATGGGGAGCGGCCGCTCCTCGGTGACCGGCCGCCGACCGGCTCCATCAGTTCGCCCGACTCCGGAGCGATCCTCCAGCGCCAGACACCCTCTGCCGCCCGGTCCGTGTCCGAAGGCGCTGGCCCGTCAGCTGTTGTCGCGTCACAAGCTGGAGACGCGCTGCCCTTGGCGGTCCCTTCCTCGCCACACCCCGCGGCCATGAGTGTTCAGCGCTCCCCGTCGGGCGCGGTTCCCGCTCGGCGCCTGCCGGCGGTGACCCGGGCGCCTGCGTCTTTGGGCGGCACGGCTCCGAGCAAGGTGAGCGCCCCGTCGCCCGCGCTGGTCTTTCGTTCGCTCTCCCCTGCGGGGCCGCTGCCCGCGGCGGTGCAGCGGAGCCAGGGGATCGTTTCCTCTCCCGCCGGCCCCGGCCCCGCCTCCCTCCCGCCGGTCGCACCGACCGTCCCCTCCGGATCGGCTCCTTCTGTGCAAGGGAGTTCCCCGGCGGGTCCTCCGTCGCTTCCTGAAGCGCCCGTGTCCGCGGCGCCCCTTCTCGGAGACCGGCCGATCGGGACGGCCACCCAGGCGGAAGGACCGACCGTTTCCGGACCGGAATCGAGCGCTCCGTCGGCACCGGGTGAGCTGGCACTCCAGCGCTCGCTCGCCGAGGATGCGCCGCCACGCCGCCGACCACGCCTCGGCGAGCCGCTGCGCGAGGTCCCCGCGAGCGCGACGGCACCGGGCATGCCCGCTCCCGGGGCCGGCGCGTCGGTGCCCGCAGGCTCACCAGTTGGGCCACTGGCCTTGGCGACTCCTGGCTCTGGGCCGAGTGCCCCGGCCGGCCTCCCTGTTCAGCGCACGACCGCGGGACGACCAGGATTCCAGCGACCTTCGGGCAAGGGCGAGCCAGTTCCATCCCGGGGTCCGGTGCCCCTCTCTGAGATGCCTAGCGGTCCTCGTTCGGCGCCTTTCGGGCTCCGCCAAGAGGCGGAGGCGCCGGCCGCGCTCGTCGGCGCCCGCCCGCTCGAACTCGCGAATCCCGATGCCGCCGCGGTCGCCGCCGGGCTGGCCGAGTCCCAGGCGCCCGAGACCGAGCCGCCGGCGGTTCAGCGCCTGCCCCTCGCCGGTGGAGAGAGCGGACACGAGCGAGTGGCCCCGGGTTTCGACCCTCGACCCGCACCGACGGTCTGGCCCTGGAGCGAGCGCGCGGCGGGACCCTCCTACTCAATGGGACGTCCGGTCCGGGGATCCCAATCTGTGCCGGGCGGTGCCAGTTCCGCCTTCGCCGCTGGTGGCTTTGCGATGGCCGCGAGTTCCCCGGCCATGCCTGCACGCAGCTCGGCCGCGCCCTCGGGCGCCGGACCGGTCGTCGCTCGTTCGGTCGCAACGTCGTCATCGCCGCGCTCGGCTCCAGCGCCCTCGTTCGGAAGCCCGTCGCCCAACTCCCCGATGGGGGTCCTGGCGAACCTCGCCAGCGTCGCGCCAGAGAGCATGCCGGCATCGCTTCGCCAGGTTGTCGCCGGAATGGGCGCACCCTCCGCTCAGCACGGCCCGGCTCCACTGGCCTTTCCCTCAGCGCCGAGGCCGGTTCAGCGCAGCACCGCCCCGGCGGCTGGTTCGAGCGGATTCGGCGCCACATCGGCATTGCGGTCGCTTCCCGGACGAGCGCCGGTCCGCCCGATCTTCGGGCCCGAGGCCTCGACGCGCCCCGCTGTCCAGCTCAACCAGGCTCCGGCCGCGGGAAGCTCGGTTGCTCCTCCCGTCGCATGGGGGCGCCCTGGCTCGAGCGATTTCGGGAGCGGCCAGCCAGCCGGTGGCCGTCCGGCGCGCGAAGCGGCTCAGCCGTCGGGGACGATGACCTCAGCAGCCAGCGCGGTTCTCGATCTCGCCACGCCGGTCCAGCGGGCGCTCCCGAGCGCGGCCGGACCAGCACTCCCGCTGGCGAAGAGCATTTCCGGTCCGGGGTCCGTCGGCGCGAGTGCACCACGCGGCGCTGCCCCGACAGCCGCGCCCAGCCTTGGTGCGAGCAGTCCGGCCTCGGTGCCCGTCCAGCGCTCCGCCCTCGGGCTGCTTGGCAACGTGGCGTCGCTCGGCCAGAGCCTGTGGAGCGCCGGCAACTCGCAAAAGCAGGCGCAAGCTGCCATGAAGAAGAACGCTGCCGGCCCGACCGCCGACGCGTTCTCGCCGCAGGAGATCCGCAAGCTGGCGGCGAGGGTCTACCCGTTCGTCAGCCAGCGACTGAAATCCGAGCTGGCACGGGACCGAGAGCGTGCCGGCATGATCACCGGCCTGCACCGGTGAGAGGACGACGATGAGCGACGCAGCGGTCAGCATCTATTTCAGCCTGAGCATCGACACCACCGACCTCGGGTTCTTCACCGGCTGCCAAGGCCTCGGCATGGACATGCAGGTCGAGCAGCACGAAGAGGGCGGAGGAGGGATGGTCGTCTACCAGATGATGGGGCGGGTCAAGTACACCAACCTCACCATCACCCGTCCCATCGGCCCGGACACCGCGAAGACCATGTCTTGGCTGAGGACCATCGTCGCCCAACCTCAGGCCTCGACCGCCCAGCTCGCCGCACTCGACCCGGCAGGCAATCCGGTCTTCGCCTGGACCCTCCTCGGGGTGGTGCCGGCAAAGTGGACCGGTCCGTCCTTCGACGTGTCGAGTCCTCAGCCGGCGACCGAAAGCCTCGAGCTCGCCTACACCGCGATCAACATTGGGCCAGCGGCATGACCGCCCCCCGTTCGATTCGCCCGAGCACGGAGGCTCTAACGAGCCGAGGAGGCCATCGATGACCGACCTGTTCTCTTCTCTGGCCGGTGACGAGGGGGGCTCCATCACGGGTGACCTCGAAAAGACGCTCAAGCTCGAGCAGGCCTACCTGCTGATCATTCCGCCCTCGTCCCCGGCCGGCGGCGCGATGTCCGCCGCGATCGGTGCGGCGAGC
Source organism: Acidimicrobiaceae bacterium (assembly GCA_025463965.1). GTDB lineage: Bacteria > Actinomycetota > Acidimicrobiia > Acidimicrobiales > Bog-793 > JAODBN01. The sequence continues at coordinate 3,416 of JAODBN010000252.1, read as the reverse complement.
ATCGGTGGCAGCGAGGCACTGTCCATGACCGGGGAGGACAAGAACTCCTCCATCCAGGCGGCGACGAGCGTGCTCGGGGGCACTACCGGGGCGAAGCTGACGTTCCAGTTCAACCCACAGAGCTACTCGGTCGAAAAAAGCACGAGCTGGGACCGAGAGTCGCAGCCGGGCGACCAGGAGACGTCGATCCCGCAGTTCAAGGGCTCCAACCCGCGCAGTCTCAGCGTCGACATCTACCTCGACGTCACCTATTCAAAGAGCGGCAGCGTCGCCGACGACGTGAACCTGCTGTTCACGTGCTGCAAGCCGACCTTCATGTCAATGGCAATGGGCCTGCCGTCACCTCCCTTCTGCATCTTCGGCTGGGGCACGACGATGAGCTTTCTCTCGTACCTGAAGAGCGTGAAGGCGGAGTACACCTACTTCCGCTCCGACGGGACGCCGCTTCGGGCGAACTGCTCGATCACGCTGGAGGAGATCCCCCAGGCGCTGCCGTCCCAGAACCCGACCTCGGGCGGCACTGCCCGCCGAGTGCGCACGACCGTCGTCGGCGACACCCTCCAGTCCGTGGCGTTTCGCGAGTACGGGCGGCCCACCTACTGGCGCGCGATCGCCGAGGCGAACGGCATCGAGGACCCACTTCGCCTGGCCGCGGGCACCGAGCTGCTCATCCCGCCGCGCGGCGAAGCCTCAGAGCACTCGTAGGGGGAACGGTCGTGAAGCGCCAGTGGACCTCCTCCCTGATCGTCCTCGTCGAGGGCGCACCGCTTGACCCGCTCATCAGCAAGCAGCTGGTGCGCAGCGTGGTCGAGAACAGCCTCCATCTCCCCGACATGTTCGAGCTCACCTTCACGGACCCGGCGCGCCAGGTCGTCGAGCTCGGCGGCTTCGCGCCAGGAGTCCTGGTCGCCCTGGCCGTCGACGGCGGCGACGAGGAGCCGCTCCCGCTCATGGTGGGCGAGGTGACCGCCCTCGAGCTCGAGTACGACGTCGACGGGGTCCGCACGATCGTCAGGGGCCTCGACCTGTCGAACCGCCTGATGCGGGGGAAGAAGACCCGCTACTACCACGACATGATGGCCTCGGAGATCATCGAAGAGATCCTCGCGGTGAACGGCATCGAAGAGAACGTGATCGAGCCGACCGACGACCTTTACATCTACAAGGTCCAAGCAGGGGTGACCGACTGGGACTTCATCCAGGAGCTCGCCATGGACAACGGCTACCGGGCCTACATGGTCGACAACGTCTTCATCTTCGGCCCCATGCCCCCTCCTCTCGAGGGCATGATCCCCGGCACGATCGAGTTCTCCATGCCCACCCAGCTCGTGCTCGGCGAGGGCCTCGTCCGGCTTCGGGCCGTGGTCCGCTCTTCCGAGCAAGTCGAAGACGTGATGGTGACCGGGTGGAGCCCGCTCGAGGACGGACCCGTGATCGGGGTGGCGCCTTCGGAGGCGATCGGGAGCGAGGTCAGCCTGCAGCCCGCCGAGCTCGCCGCCGTAGAGGGCGCCAACACGTTCATGCACCTGTGGTTCCCGACCGACGACGAGGCCGCCGCCGAGACCAAGGCCGCTGCCCTCGGGAACCAGCTCGCCGAGTCCTACGTCGAGCTCGAGGGCGAGGCATTCGGGAGCGCCGAGCTGAAGGCGGGGGAGGCGGTCAGCCTGGCCAACTGCGGGCTGCCCTTCGACGGGGCCTACACCCTGACGATGACGCGCCACGTGTTCGAGCCGGCACAACAGGGCTACCTGACACACTTCGCGGTGAGCGGCTGGCAGGACCGCACCATGCTCGGTCTCGCCAAGGGCCCCGAGGTCGGTGCCATGCCCAAGCCCACCCGCATCGCTGGCGTGGTGTCGGGCACGGTCGTCAACTGTCGCGACCCCGAGGAGCAGGGCCGGGTCCAGCTGATGTTCGAATGGATGGACCCCGAGTCCATCAGCAGCTGGGCGCGAGTGCTGCAGATCGGTGCCGGTTTCGGCTACGGCTTCCTCTTCGTGCCCGAGGAGGGCGACGAGGTGCTCTGCGCGTTCGAGCAGGGGGACCCGAGCCGGCCGATCGTGCTCGGCGGCTTGTACAACACGATCCAGGAGCCGGCCGCCTCACCCGCGCTCATCGACGAGGCCACGGGTCTCGTGAACGAGCGTCGGATCAGCTCTCGCTTCTTCCACAACATCACCTTCTACGACGCGGAGGAACAGAGCGGGATCCTGATCCAGACCGGCGACGAGGTGGCGGGAATCTTCCTCAACGCGGAAGAGCAGACGATCAGCATCTACAACCTGGACGGGGCGATCGCCATCTCGGGGACCGACATCGCCATCTCGGCCGAGGGGGACCTCTCCCTCGAAGCGGTGGGCGAGGTCTCGATCGCCGGCGCCTCGGTCACGATCGAGGGCGAGGGCGATCTCACCTTGTCGGGTGCCGCTGTCGAGCTGACCGGTGAGTCCGAGATGTCCATCGACGCCCCGATCGTCATGATCAACGGCTAGGCGGCGACGACATGGCAGAACAATTCATCGGCCAAGGCTGGGCGTTCCCGCTCGCGACCACTGCGCAGGGCTCGATCGCGCTCGTCAGCGGGGATCGAGAGCTGGAAGAGGCAATCCGGCTGATCCTTTCCACCTCCTATGGGGAGCGCCCGATGCGCCCCGAGTTCGGCTGCGGCATCCACGACCACGTCTTCGACCCGGCCGACGCCACCACCGCGGGGCTTCTCTCCTACGAGGTGAAGCGCTCCCTCGAGCGCTGGGAGCCGAGGATCACCGTCCTCGACGTGGTGGTCACGGTCGACCGCAACCGGGAGGCCACCTTGTACATCGACATCAAGTATTCGAAGCGGGGAACCAACGACCGAAGGAACTTGGTCTTTCCCTTCTACACAATTCCTGAGGAAGGCTGATCCGTGCCGTTGCCAGTTCCTAACCTGGACGATCGCAGGTTCCAGAACTATGTGGACGATGCCAAGCGGCTGGTCCAGCAGCGTTGCCCGGAGTGGACCGACCACAACGTGTCGGACCCCGGGGTAACGCTCATCGAGACGTTCGCCTTCATGGTCGACCAGCTCACCTACCGGCTCAATCTCGTCCCGGACCGCAACTTCGTGAAGTTCCTGGAGCTGATCGGAGTCCACCTCTACGCTCCGTCCGCCGCACAGGCGCCCGTGACCTTCTGGCTGAGCGCGCCCCAGGACCAGCCGGTCGTGGTCCCTCGGGGTACGCGGATCTCCACCCAGCGGGTTGCGAGGGAGGAGCCCGTGGTCTTCGAGACGATCGAGGACCTCGTGGTCGTGAACGCCGCGCTCGCCCGAGTCGCCACGGCGAGCGCCGCCGAGGACTCCCTGCCGGTGGACCGCACCGAGCGGCTCGGTCTCGAGGACTTCTCGAGCTTCGGCGCCGTGCCACTTCCGGGCGAGG
>JAODBN010000244.1 GCA_025463965.1 Acidimicrobiaceae bacterium | reverse complement strand
GGAGACCCGCGCGGCCGGCCGCTACAAGGTGCTCCGCCCGCTCATGGGCCCGATCGGGCCAGTGGCGCACCTTGAAGGGCGCGAGGTGATCGTCTTGTGCTCCAACGACTACCTGGGACTGGCGGCCCACCCCGAGGTGGTGGAGGCCGGGGCCCGGGCGCTTTATGAGTACGGCGCCGGCACCGCCTCGGTGCGCTTCATCTGCGGCACCCTCGACATCCACGCCCGCCTCGAGGCCGCCCTCGCCGAACTCGTGGGGACCGAGGCCACGCTCAGCTTCGTCTCCTGCTGGAACGCCAACGAGGCGCTGTTCCCCACGGTCGTCGCTCCCGGCGACACGATCATCTCGGACTCGCTCAACCACGCGAGCATCATCGACTCGGTCCGTCAGGTGCGCGGCGCCGAGCGGACGGTCTTTGCCCACGGCGACCTCGGCGCGCTCGCCGACGCGCTGGAACGGGCGCCGGCCGGAGGTGTCTCGTGGGTGGTGACCGACGGGGTCTTTTCGATGGAGGGAGACGCCGCCCCGCTCCCCGAGATCGGCGCGCTCTGCCGCTCGCACGGGGCGGTGCTCGTCGTCGACGACTCGCACGGCCTTGGGGTCCTCGGCGCCACGGGGCGTGGGACTGCGGAGCACTTCTCGATGCTCGGCCAGCTCGACGTGGTGACCGGCACCCTCGGAAAGGCGCTCGGGGGCGCGGCCGGGGGATTCGTGGCGGGCCCGGCGCGCCTCATCGAGCTGCTGACCCAGCGGGCACGGCCCAGCCTGTTCTCCAACGCACTGCCCGCGACCGTTGCTGGTAGCGCCGGAAAGGCCGTCGAGATCCTGCTGCGTGAGCCCGAGCGGGTCGAGCGGACCCGCCGCAACGCAGAACGGCTCCGCCGGGGGCTGAGCGCGCTCGGCTTCCAAGTCGAAGAGGCACCGAGCGCCATCGTCCCGATCATCTTGGGAGAGGCGACCGAGGTGGAGCGCTGCAGCGCCCGCCTCCTCGAGCTCGGGGTTCTCGTCGTCGGCTTCTCGTTCCCCGTGGTTCCTGAGGGGGCAGCGCGCCTGCGTCTCCAGGCCAGCGCGGCGCTCACGCACGAGCACGTCGAAGCTGCTCTCGAGGCCTTCGCGCGGCTCTAGCCCCCGCTCGCCTCGTCGTGCCAGCCTGCCGGGGCCATCCGGGCAGGTCGGACGGGGTCTGGAGTTAGCGGCCCGATCAGACGGGGAAACAAGAGGTCGTAGGGAACTGGAGGCGTGACATGCAGATCTCCTTTGGTCTACGCCTCCCCCCGGAGGCGCAGTCCGTGCCGGTCGTGCGCGGCCTTTGTCGCTTGAACCTGCGCGAGCTCGGAGTCGAGGAGCAGTGCGTGAGCGACGTCTGCCTCGCGGTGACCGAGGCCTGCACGAACGTCGTCCTGCACGCCGAGACGGCCATCGCGGAGTACGAGGTGCGCGTGGACTTCGACGCCGAGCATTGCGCCATCCGGGTAGTGGACACCGGTGCGGGCTTCGACCCGGAGGTGCTCGAGCGCCAGGCAGCGGCCATCTTCGAGGAGTCGGGCCGGGGCATCGAGATCATGCGCAAGCTCATGGACCGGCTGTCGTTCAGCTCGCCTGAGCATCGCGGGACCGTGGTGCTGCTCGAAAAGCACCTGACCGTCCTCGAGGACTCCCCGCTGCGCTCACTGTCCCATGACGCCGACGTGGTCCCCCTGCCGACCGCTGTGGCGGGTGCCACTTCAGTGTCGAATCCGCGGCCGTCGGTCGCTACCGGGCGTAGGGCGCGGGCCCGGGGTGTCGGTAGGAGCAAGCCAGTCCGAGGCTAAGGTCGCCGTCGTGGCCGACCAGGCACGCTTTGCCGAGGATGCGATGGGCTTCATGCCGTCGCTGTACACCGCAGCGATGCGGATGACCCGCAACCCCGCGGACGCGGAGGACCTGGTTCAAGAGACCTACCTCAAGGCTTACCGCGCCTACGGGCGCTTCGAGGCGGGGACCAACCTCAAGGCCTGGCTCTACCGGATCCTCACCAACACCTACATCAACGGTTACCGCAGCCGCCGTCGCCGTCCGGAGGAGACCGACGTCGAGGACGTCGAGGACCTCTACCTCTACCGGCGCGCCGGGGCAGTGGCCGGTGGGATCGGTGGCCGCAGCGCGGAGGACGAGGTGCTGGAGCGCATCACCGACGACGAGGTGAAGGGTGCCATCGAGTCCCTGCCCGACGCCTTCCGCATCGCGGTGCTCCTCGCCGATGTCGAGGGTTTCTCCTACAAGGAGATCGCCGAGATCACCGATGTACCGATCGGAACCGTGATGAGCCGGATCCATCGGGGAAGGCGAGCGCTCCAGAAAGCGTTGGGAGAGTTTGGGCGGCAGCGGGGCCTGGTCGAGGCGGCTCCTTGAGCCGGCGACCCCCCACTCCCTGGCCCGTGCGGGCGGGAGCGTCGAGGAGGTTGGGACGATGACGGACGAGCAGGGCCCATCGAGCCAAGGCCGCGACGAGCCGGCTGCCAGCGGCGACGTCGCCGACTGTGAGGAGACGGTCCACCGTCTCTACAACTTCCTCGACGGCGAGCTCACCGAGGAGCGCCGGGTGGCCATCAGCTCCCACCTGGACGGCTGCGGCGACTGTCTCGAGGCCGTCGATTTCGAGGCGGAGCTGCGCCGGGTCATCTCGGACCGCTGCAAGGACCGGGTCCCCGAGCAGCTGCGGAACCGGATCGCGGAGGCTCTCCACTTCGAGCAGTCTCGCGGCGGCTCCTGAGCGGGCAGCCGCGTCGTGCCTCGTAGGGTCGAAGACATGGCCGGAGACGACGTCCCCGATCTGGTCGCCTGGGACGTGGCGCTTCGCGTTGCCCGTCAGGCCGTGCGCCTGTCGCCTGCACCTCCCGCGCCTGTTGGCGGGGTGGCGGCCCTGCGCGACGGCTTCGCCGAGGCGACCGCAAGGGCTGAGCGCCTCGTCGAGCAGGCGACTGGGCTGACCTCAACCGCCGGTCGGGCACACGCGCTCGTGACCGACCGCGCCGGCTGGATCGAGGCGAACATCGGCTCGTTCCGCCGACTGCTCCGCCCGGTCGCCGCGCGTCTGGCCGCGTCCCCGAAGGCCCGACGCGCCCTCAACCCGGTCAGCCGCTCGGCGGCGGGCGCCGAGGTCGGCCTGTTGCTGGCGTGGATGTCGGGCCGGGTGCTCGGCCAGTACGACCTGCTACCGGCCGAGGTCTCCGACGGAGGCGCCGTCTACTACGTAGGCCCCAACATCGCCGAGCTCGAGCGCCGACACGGTTTTCCGCCCGAGCAGTTCCGGCTGTGGATCGCGCTTCACGAGCTGACGCACCGCCTGCAGTTCACCGGGGTTCCTTGGATGCAGTCCTACTTCCTCGGGATCATCGAACGCGGCGCTTCGGTCGTCTCACCCGACGCGCAGGTGGTCCTCGACAGCCTCCGCCGCGCGGTGGCGGAGATCCGGGCCGGGCGCAACCCGCTCGCCGAGGGTGGCGTGGTCGGTTTGCTGGCGAGCTCGGACCAGCTGGCCACCTTGCGGGAGGCCCAGGCGCTCATGAGCCTGCTCGAAGGCCACGGGGACGTCGTCATGTCGAGCGCGGCGCGCGGCGAGGTGCCCGAAGCCCAACGCTTTGCTCAAGTGCTCCACGAACGACGTACGAGCGCTCGTGGCTTTTCGCGCTTCTTCCAGCAGGCGGTCGGTCTCGAGGGCAAGCTCCGCCAGTACGCGGAGGGCGAGCAGTTCGTGGAGTCGGTGATCGCGGCCGGTGGTGACGCGCTCTTCTCCCGGGTGTGGGAGTCCCCCGAGATGCTTCCCTCGATGGAGGAGATCCGCGAGCCGGGCCGCTGGGTGACCCGCGCCGGCGGCCGGGCGATCACTCCGGCCTGAGCCGGGGACCCGGCCAAGCCTTGCTGTCACCGCTCGCTCCCGCCCTCCTCGGCCGCTGCCACTTCCCACCGCCGGGCACCGAGCTTTCCTGTGCCGTCTCGGGTGGGCCCGATTCCCTGGCGCTGCTGGCCCTCGCCGTCGCCGCGGGATGCAGGGCGACCGCCTTCCACGTCGACCACGGCCTGCGTCCCGGTTCGGAGCACGAGGCGAAGCTGGTGGCAAAGGCCGCAGCGACCCTCGGTGCCGACTTCGTGGCGCTGCGCGTCGAGTGTCCGCCCGGTCCGAACCTCGAGGCTCGCGCGCGCTCCGCACGCTTTTCGGCCCTTCCCGAGCACGTCGCAACGGGACACACCGAGGACGATCAGGCCGAGACCGTCCTCCTCAACCTGTTGCGGGGCGCTGCGTCCGACGGGCTGCGAGGCATGCGACCCGGGGTACGGCACCCGATCTTGGGCCTGCGGCGCAGCGAGACCGAGCGTCTCGTGGCATCGCTTCGCCTCGAGGTGGTCCGGGACCCGACGAACGACTCGCCGGTGCACCTGCGCAACCGGGTCCGAGCCGAGCTGCTGCCCCTGGCCTGCGAGATGGCCGGGCGCGACCTCGTACCGCTGCTCGCTCGTCAGGCGGAGCTCATCGCGCAGGAGTGCGATCTGCTGGACGAGCTGGCGTCCTCGCTCGACGCCCAGTCCGCCGGCGATCTC
>JAODBN010000243.1 GCA_025463965.1 Acidimicrobiaceae bacterium | reverse complement strand
GGCACCGGTCACGTAGCTGGCGCGGGGCGATGCCAGGAAGGCGACTACCTCTGCTATCTCGTCGGCCTCGGCCGCACGGCCCAGCGCGGTGGTGGCGCCGGTCGCGGTGGACCGCTCGCGAGCCTCCGGGCGGGTGTAGATCGGGCCTGCGGCGACGGCATTGACCCGGACGCCGCGCGGGCTGTACTCAGCGGTCCAACTCCGTGTCAGTGAGTCCAGTGCGGCCTTGGTCGCACCATAAACGGCGCCGGTGGGCATCCCGATGCGGCCGGCCATGCTGGAGATGTTGACGATGCTGCCCGAGCCCTTGGCTGCCATGGCCGGAGCGAACGCTCCGACGAGGAGGTACGCAGCTCGCACATTCGCGTCGAAGAGGGAGTTGAAGTCTTCGACTGTCGTCTTCTCTGTGGGTCCCCAGATCGAATGGCCGGCGTTGTTCACGAGGACGTCGATCTCGCCCGCGTCGGCGACGATCCGATCGATATCGGCGGGCACGCTCAGATCTCCGGGAATGAAGCGAGCGCGCCCGCCCGCTGCTGCGATCTCCTCGACGACCGCCGCGCCGCGGGCTTCGTCGCGGCCGACGGCGATGACGTCCATGTCGTCGCGTGCAAGCTGCAGTGCAACAGCCCTTCCCAGCCCGGCGGTGGCGCCGGTCACGAGGGCGGTGAGGGGTCGGACTCCTGTCGGTGGGTCGGGCATCTGAGGGCTCCTAAGCACTAGACAGAAAGGTCTGGTACTGGCAACTATACAGAACGGTCTGGTAATGTCAAGCGTATGTCCACGGAGGCCGTCGAACGGGTGTCAGCGCGTGAGCGACTGCTCGAGGCAGCGAGCGAGTTGTTCTACGCGGAGGGCGTGCACACCGTGGGGATCGATCGGATCATCGAGCGGGCGGGGGTCGCGAAGGCCTCCCTTTACGCCATCTTCGGGAGCAAGGAAGGGCTCGTCCGCGCGTATCTCTTGGCGCGCCATGACCGCACGCGGGAGCGCATGGAGCGCGAGCTAGCGGTACGGTTCACCACACCCCGCGAGCGCTTGATCGGCGTCTTCGAAGTGCAGGGCCTCTCGTTCGCCGAGCCCGGCTTTCGTGGATGCGCCTTCATCGGCGCCAGTACCGAGTCGTCCTCGGGAGCGAGCATCGCGGTGGTCACCGAGGACTACCGCTCGTGGGTCCGAGCGCTATTTCTCGACCTTGCCGAGGAGGCAGGAGCCACGGACCCCGCGGGCCTGGCCAGGCAGCTCATCCTTCTCTACGACGGCGCTGGGATCTCGGCCTGGATGGACCACGACCCAACCGCCGCGCTGGCGGCGCGTGCCGTTGCATCTGCGTTGGTGGACGCCGCCGTCCCGAAGGGCCGGGCATAGTCCGCAAGGCGCATGGTCTCGAGCTCTCGATAAGGAGCAGATGGATCGCGCAGTCGCTCGGCTCGGCGTTAGGTGGTTCGGCGCGCAGCCACCCATAGCCCCTAAGGCGCCGAGGACGAACCGGCCGGAGCGCCGCCAACGCTCCGCCGTGCTCGCAGTTGGGACCGGGTGGCGCGCTCATGGGCGGTGACGCTCGCGAGCACATGAGCGGCAGTAAGCCCGTCGACTGTCGAGAGATCGACGTCGCCGGTGACCGTGGCGAGATCGCGCACTCCGGCGCGGCCGCAGACGGCGAGGACCGCCTCGAGTCCGCTCGCCGTCCGTGGCAGCCGGTCGAGGGCGTGCATGACGACAGCATCGATCCGCCCAACGTTGAGGTCGTCGAGCAACCTTCTGAGGGCCGGTCGACTCGCTCGGCCGACCGAGTCGTCGTCGACGTAGGTTTCTGCGACAGGCCAGCCTTTGCTTCGTGCTAGCTGTCGGCAGTCGGTGATCTGACGATCGAGATCCGGATCATCGGCGGATCGAGCGTATATAGCAGCGGCGTTCGGCATTGCCGATGACAGTAGCGCTCGTACATCGAGGGCTCGTCCTGGACGAGGTCGCGGATGACGTTCGAGCCGCGCACCTCGTGCGCAAGATGACGCGTGTCGATGTGAACCGTCCCGGGGTCGGTGGCGCCCGACCTCGACGTCCGGTCAGGCGGCGTATCCGCGGTTCGAGTCGATCACGACGCCCGTGATGTAGGAAGCGGCCGGGCTGGCGAGGAAGGCGATGACCGCTATGGTCTCGGCCGGGTCGGTGACTCGTGGACGGCCAGTGCCGACACCAAGGCTTTGCGGAACTCTGGGGACGGCGCGTTCATGTCGGTTTGCATCAGTCCTGCCTGCATCAGTCCTGCCTGCATCATGTTGACCGTGGTGCCGCGCAGCGCCAGGTCACGAGCGACGCCCTCGTGTAGCCGGTGAGTCCGGCCTTGATCGCGGCGTAGTCGGCGAAGCGGGGCGCCCAACGCGGGGATCGGTGCCCGAGCCGATGTTGATGATCCGGCCGTTGCCGCGCACGACCTTCGCAGCCGCGCGGATGATTGCGATGACGCCGGTGCACTTGGTGGCGCGCATCCGGTCTAGGTCTCAGCGCAGCAGTGTTCACTCTTGGATCGTCGACGGCTTTGCCCGCCTCGACCCCGATGGCGGCGTTGTTGACCAGGATGCGCAGGCCGGCGAACCGTGCCGCGACCTCGTCGATCAGCTGGGGAGCCAGGGTTGCGACCGCCTGGTCGGACCAGAAAGCGGTCGCCTGGACGGCCCTTGCTCTCGAGTTCCTTGACGACCTCCGTGGCCTCGTTAGCCGAGGCGACGCACGTGATCGCGACGTCCGCGCCCGGGTGAACTCGACGACGCATGAACGCAATGTTTCGCCTCTTGACCTCACACAAGCGCTTGTTCTATCTTGCTCGCAAGCCGAAGCGCTACAACAACCGAAAGGGGCACTCGTGGACG
>JAODBN010000225.1 GCA_025463965.1 Acidimicrobiaceae bacterium | reverse complement strand
AGGCGCCCGCCAGTCGGTCGAAGCGGAGATCACGGGTGCGCGGCCACAAGTAGGCGGCGCTGGCGAGAAAGGCGACCCCGTAGGCGAGGAACGCGTCCCAGGCCATCGAGGGGTGGATGTAGAGGAGGCGGACGAGGTTGTGCATGTAGGCGTCGGGCGGCGTCGCCCACAGGCCCAGCCAGACGGTGGCGACGACACCGGCGGCACCGAGGATGCCGGTCGCCGACCAGAGGCGCCGGGAGCTGAGCGTCGGCGAAGGCGGCGCTCCGCGCGGGGGGAGCGGCGCGACGGTGTCCGCGTCCTGTGCCAATCCCTCCGGCGCCTGCGAGCGCTCGGCGACCTCGCCGGTGCGCGGTGGGGTCATGGTCATGAGTCCTCCAGGAGTGGGCCGAAGGCGACGGTGCCGATGGCCAGGTAGGCGGCAGCGAAGCCCGCCAGCACCCCGAGCCAACCCAGCCCGCCGCCGGGCCGGTGATCGAGGGCGGCGCCCCAAGCCTTGGTGGCGGCCAGCAGAACCGGGGCGACGACCGGGAAGAACAGCAGCGGGAGCAGCGTCTCACGCACGCGGGTGCCCGCGGCGACCGCCCCGTACAGAGTGCCCACCGAGGCGAGGCCGATCGTCGCGACGAGGCAGCTCCCGATCAGCAGCGCGACCCCCGAGAGCTGGGTCGTGTAGAGCAGGGCGGCAGCGACCGCCAAAACCAGCTCGAGCAGGAGCAGCTGAACGACCAGCGCCGCCGCCTTGCCGACGAAGATCCCCCCGGCGTCGAGTCCCGAGAGCCGCAGCCCGTCACGGGCCCCGTCGGCCGCCTCGATGGCGAAGCTTCGTTGGACCGCGAGCACCGCTGCGAGGAGCACCGTCACCCAGAACAGCCCGGCGGTCGCGGCGCGCAGCCGCTGCGCGTCGGGACCGAGGGCGAGACCGAAGAGGAGGAGCACCACGAGGGCGAAGGGCACGACCTGGCCGAGACCGACGCGAGAGCGCCACTCGACGCGCAGGTCCTTGCCGGCGACGAGCAGTGCGTCACGCCACATCGCAGCCGACCTCCCGCAGGGCGCCCGGGGCGGCAGGAGCGGGGACGGCCGGAGCAGGACCGGGGACCACGAGCTCGGAAGCCATCGGGGTGGCCACCCGGCCGCCGACCAGCTCGATCACCCGGTCGGCCAGGGACTCGGCGCGCTCGAGCTCGTGCGAGGCGATGAGGACGGTGGCACCTGTGGCCTTTGCCTCGGTGACGAGCTCGTCGACCACTGACCTGCCCTCGAGGTCCAGCCCGGCGTGCGGCTCGTCCAGCAGCCACAACCTCGGGGCGCGCCCGACGAGCACGGCCAGGGCCGCCCGTCGGCGCTGGCCGGTCGAGCAGCGCCCGACCGGGGTGCGTCGGACCCGCCCTTGGAGGCCCAGGCGCTCGAGCGCGGGCTCGAGGCGCGAAAGCGGCGAGCGGGAGGCCCGCAGCGCGAAACGCAGGTTGTCCTCGACGCTCAGCTCCTCGTAGAGGAACGAGGAATGGCCGAGCAGTCCCACCTCGCGGCGAAGGGACTGGCGGTCCTCGAGCAGGTCGTGGCCGAGGACCTCGGCACGGCCCGACACGATCGGCAAGAGCCCTGCGCACGCCCTGAGCAGGCTGGTCTTGCCGGCACCGTTGGGGCCACGCAGGTGTGCCACCTCGCCCTCGCCCACGTCGAGTGTGACGCCGGAGAGGAGGGGAAAGCGGCCGGAGAGAGAGACGGCCTCACAGAAGGAGACGGCGCTGTTCATGGGGGCGCCCCATGCTAGGAGCTGGCTCGACGCGAAGGCCAAGCGCCGTTCGCTCGGTCAGCCTCCGAGCAGCTTGAGGTCCGAGTCGACCATCATCTCGACGAGCTCGGCGAAGCCGACCTCGGTCTCCCAGCCGAGGACGTCCTTGGCCTTCGAGGCGTCCCCGATGAGCAGGTCAACCTCGGCGGGACGGAAGAACCGCTCGTCGATGACGACGTGGTCCTCCCAGTCGAGGCCCGCTCTCGCGAAGGCCACCTCGCAGCATTCGCGCACCGAGTGGGTCTGCCCCGTCGAGACGACGTAGTCGTCCGGCGAGTCCTGCTGGAGCATGAGCCACATCGCCCGCACGTAGTCGCCGGCAAATCCCCAGTCCCGCTTGGCGTCGAGGTTGCCCAGGTGGAGCTTCTCCTCCAGGCCGAGCTTGATCCTGGCGGCGGTGTGACTGATCTTTCGGGTCACGAACTCGAGGCCGCGCCGCGGGCTCTCGTGGTTGAACAGGATTCCGGAGGAGGCGTGCAGGTCGTAGCTCTCGCGGTAGTTGACCGTGATCCAGTGCCCGTAGACCTTGGCCACCCCGTAGGGGCTGCGCGGGTAGAAGGGGGTGAGCTCGGTCTGGGGGACCTCGCGGACCTTGCCGAACATCTCCGACGAGCTCGCCTGGTAGAAGCGGATCTCGGGGTCGACGATCCGGATGGCGTCGAGGAGCCGGGTCACCCCGAGCGCCGTGGCCTCACCGGTGAACACCGACTGGTCCCAGGAGGTGGTCACAAACGACTGCGCCGCCAGGTTGTACACCTCGTTCGGCCGCCACTGCTTCAAGGCCGAGATCATGGAGGCCTCGTCCAGCAGGTCGCCCGATACGAAGTGAATCCGGTCCTGGAGGTGCACGATCCGGGAGAGGTTGACGTTGCTGGTACGTCGAACCATCCCGATGACCTCGTAGCCCTGCTCGAGCAGCAGCTCGGCGAGGTAGGAACCGTCCTGCCCGGTGATCCCGGTGATGAGAGCGCGCTTCGTCACCGTCTTGTTCTACCCCACCCCGGCGCCTCGGGCCGTCCTTCACGGCTCCGGAAAGGCCGACGCGCGGTCGCGCGCTCAGGCCGCGACGAGCACCAGGACGCTTCGCGCCTCGACGGCAACCGGTCCGTCGGTGCTCGGGACCTCCCGGGAGGCGGTGTCGACCACGACAGACCAGTGGCCCTTCGGGAGCGTCCATTCCAGCTGTTCGTCCGAGGCGTTGAAAAGGAGGAGGAAGGAGTCGTCGGTGACGGGGTTGCCCTGGGCATCCTCGCCCAGGCCCGACTGGCCGTCCATCAGGCACCCGACGGCTTGGCCGAACCCGGCGCCCCAGTCGCTTTCGGCCATCTCCGCACCGTCCGGCCTGAACCAGCTGATCGGAGACTCCCACCTCCTGCGCCGCAGCACCGGATGATCCCGGCGCAGCTTCACGAGCGTCGCCGTGAAGTCGAAGAGCGCCTCGTCGGCATGCTCCCAGTCGAACCAGGAGATCTCGTTGTCCTGGCAATAGGCGTTGTTGTTGCCCTGCTGGGTCCTGCCGAGCTCGTCGCCGCCGAGGATCATCGGCACCCCCTGGGAGGTGAGGAGCGTCGTGAGCAAGTTCCGCTGCTGGCGCGCCCGCAGGGCGAGCACGTCCGGGTCCTCCGTCGGCCCCTCGACGCCGCCGTTCCACGACCGGTTGTCGTCGGCGCCGTCCGCGTTGTTCTCGCCGTTCGCCTCGTTGTGCTTGTCGTTGTACGAGACGAGATCGGCGAGGGTGAACCCGTCGTGCGCCGTGATGAGGTTGATCGAGGCAGTCGGGCGCCGGTCGTCCTGGTACAGATCCGCGCTGCCGGCGAGGCGCTCGGCGAACTCGCCGAGGATGCCGGCCTCGCCGCGCCACAGGTCACGGACGGTGTCGCGGTAGCGGCCGTTCCATTCGGACCACTGGGGCGGGAACTTGCCGACCTGGTAGCCACCTTCGCCGAGATCCCAGGGCTCGGCGATCAGCTTCACGCGATTGATCACCGGGTCCTGCGCGATGAGGTCGAAGAACGCGGACAGGCGATCCACCTCGTAGAACTGGCGGGCCAAGGTCGCCGCGAGGTCGAAGCGGAAGCCGTCCACATGGAACTCGTCGACCCAGTAGCGAAGCGAGTCCATGATCAGGCGCAGACCCTGAGGGTTGCCGACGTTGATGCTGTTCCCGGTGCCGGTGGTGTCGAAGTAGAACTCCGGCTGCTCGGGGACGAGCCGGTAGTAGGCGGAGTTGTAGTTGCCCTTGAACGAGAGCATCGGTCCGAGGTGATTGCCCTCGGCGGTGTGGTTGTAGACGACGTCCAAGATGACCTCGAGCCCGGCCGAGTGCAGGGTGCGCACCGCCTCCTTGAGCTCGCGTACCTGAGCCCCGGGCTCGGACGCGTAGGCCTCGTGCGGGGCGAAGAAGCCGATGGTGTTGTAGCCCCAGTAGTTGGACAGCCCCTTTTGCACGAGGTAGTCGTCGTTCACGAACTGGTGGACGGGGAGCAGCTCCACGGCGCTCACCCCGAGCGAAGTCAGGTGCTCGACGACCGCGGGGTGCGAGAGGGCGGCGTAGCTCCCCCGCTGACTTTCGGGGACGGCGGGGTGACGCATTGTGAGGCCCTTCACATGCGCTTCGTAGATCACCGACTCGTCGAGCGGCGTGTCCGGCGGGCGGTCGTCGCCCCAGTCGAAGGCGGGGTCGACGACCACCGAGCGCGGGACGTTGGGCGCACTGTCGCTCTGGTCTGCGCGGTGCTCGTCGCCTGCGACGTACGGCAGACATGATCCGTGCATCTGCCCGACGATGGCCCGGGCATAGGGATCGAGCAGCAGCTTGGCCGGATTGCAACGCAGTCCTGCCTGTGGGTCCCACGGTCCGTTCACCCGGTAGCCATAGCGCTGTCCGGCACGCACGCCGGGGAGCTTGGCGTGCCAGACGAAGGCGTCGACCTCCTCGAGCGGGACGCGCTCCTCATTGTCTCCGTCGAACAGGCACAGCTCTACCCCGGCGGCGACCTCGGAGAAGAGCGCGAAGTTCGTGCCCTCCGCGTCGACCGTCGCGCCCAAGGGCTCCGCGCTGCCAGGCCAACGTTCCACAAAAAAGCGGCTTCCCGGTCGCGACTGCCCGCAAACGCCGCCCGAAGTGGGCGCTCCTACGCACCGGCGTAAAAACAGCCCAATACAACCGCCTCCCGAGCCGACCCATCCGTTAGCGTTCGGGTGTGGGTCGCTCGGCGGTGATCTGCGCTTACCGGCTGGGTATGCGGGACGGCGTGAGCGTCGAGGCCTCGAAGTGGAAGGCGGCCATGGAACACCTGGGATGGTCCGTGCGCACCGTGGCCGGCGAGGGAACCGCCGACATCCTGCTCGCCGGACTGGCCGCCTCGGGCGCCGGCCCCGCTGCGAGCGAGCTCGCAATGGCGTTGTCCGGGGCCGACGTCGTCGTGGTGGAGAACCTCTGCTCACTCCCGCTCAACCCCGCGGCGGGCGCGGCAGTGGCCGAGGTCCTCGCAGGCCGGCGCGCGGTGCTGCACCACCACGACCTGGCGCTCGAGCGAAGCGCCTTCGCACACCACGGTCCGCCACCAGACGACCCGAATTGGACGCACGTGTGCGCCAGCCGGCGCGCGGCGCGGCTGCTGGCGTCGCACCGCATCGTGGCGGAGGTCTGCTACAACACCTTCGATCCCGCGCCGGCGCCGGGAGACCGCGACGGCACCCGGGCGGCCCTGGGGGTCGCCCGGGGCGAGCTCCTCGTGCTCCAGCCCACCCGGGCGATCCCGCGAAAGGACGTGGCTTCGGGGCTGGCGCTCGCCGAGCAGCTCGGTGCCACCTTCTGGCTGACGGGCGCGGCGGAGGACGGCTACGGACCACAGCTCGAGCGGATCGTGGCCAGCGCGCAGGTGCGGGTGCTGCGAGACGGCGCCTCCCACATCGCGGATGCCTACGCCGCCTGCGACCTCGTGGTGCTCCCCTCGAGCCAGGAGGGCTTCGGCAACCCGGCCATCGAGGCGGCCGTGCACCGCCGCCCGCTGGCGGTGGGCCCCTACCCCGTCGGCGCCGAGCTGCGGTCGCTCGGCTTCTCCTGGTTCGATCTCGACGCGCCGGCCATCGCCGCATTCCTCGCCGCGCCCGACCCCGCCCTCCTCGAGCACAATGCGGCACTAGCGCGCCAGTACTTCTCCCTCGGGGACCTCCCCGCGAGGCTCGCTCGCCTCCTCGAGGAACGCCGATGAGCGTCCCGGTGATCGAAGCGGTCGAGCCCGTCGTCGACGGTGGCCGCTTCCCGGCCAAAGCGACGGTCGGAGATTCCGTCGCTGTGCGGGCCGACGTGTTCGCCCACGGCCACGAGCTGGTTCGCGCCTTTGTGAGGTACCGTCCTTCCGGCGCCCGTCGCTGGACCCTCGTGCCCATGGTGCCGCTCGGCAACGACCGCTTCGAAGCCGAGGTGGTTCCCGAGCAGATCGGCCTCTTGGAGGTGGAAGTGCTCGGCGAGGTCGACCGGCTTGCCGGCTGGCGCCGGGACGCCGCGCGGCGAGCGCAAGTTCGCTTCGAACCGACCGATCCCGCGGCCGGAGCGGCGCTCGTGCAACAGGCCGCAAGCAAGATCCCCGCGCTGCGGCCGGTGGCCACAGCGCTGCGCAAGGCCAAGGACGCGGCGGGCATCGAGGCGGCGCTCGAGGCGCTGAGCGAGCACGACGAGGAGATCGCGTCCCGCCCACCGGACGGCGACCCGGTGATCTTCGCCCAAGAGCTCGCGGTGCAGCGCGAGCTCGCCGCGTGCTCCGCCTGGTACGAGTGCTTCCCCCGCTCGACGAGCCCCGATCCCTCTCGCCCGGGAACCCTCAAGGATCTCGAGGCACACCTCTCCTATGTCGCGGACCTCGGCTTCGACGTCTGCTACCTGCCGCCCGTCCATCCGATCGGCACAACCGCCCGCAAGGGCCCCAACAACAGCTCCGAGGCGGTACCCGGCGACGTCGGCAGCCCCTGGGCGATCGGCTCGCCGGCCGGCGGACACGACGCGATCGCGCCGGAGCTCGGCACGATCAAGGACTTCGACAAGGTCGTCGCCCGGGCACGCCGCCTGGGGCTCGAGATCGCCCTCGATCTCGCGTTCCAGGCCTCGCCGGACCACCCCTGGGTGCACGACCATCCCGAGTGGTTCGCCCACCGCAGCGACGGCTCGATCGCTTGCGCGGAGAACCCGCCCAAGCGCTACGAGGACGTCTACCCGCTCGACTTCGACACGGCGGACGGCGAGGGGCTGTACGCGGCGCTCCTCGGAGTCGTCAGGTTCTGGATGAGCCACGGGGTCCGGGTCTTCAGAGTGGACAACCCGCACACCAAGCCCTTCGCGTTCTGGGAGTGGCTGATCGGCGAGGTGCACGCGCTGGACCCGGGCGTCATCTTCCTCGCCGAGGCGTTCACCCGGCCAAAGGTGATGCACCGGCTCGCCAAGCTGGGCTTCGACCAGTCCTACACGTACTTCACCTGGCGTGACAACAAGTGGGAGCTGG
The DNA here is from genome assembly GCA_025463965.1 of Acidimicrobiaceae bacterium. Taxonomy (GTDB): domain Bacteria; phylum Actinomycetota; class Acidimicrobiia; order Acidimicrobiales; family Bog-793; genus JAODBN01. The sequence goes on along the minus strand of JAODBN010000225.1, from coordinate 692 downwards.
CCGACTACCTCGAGGAGCTAGCGCACGGCCCGGGGTCCACGTACTTTCGCGGCAACCTGTGGCCGAACACCCCGGACATCTTGGCGCGCAGTCTCCAGCACGGGGGCCGCCCGGCCTTCGTCGCCCGCCTCGTGCTCGCGGCATGCGGGTCGTCCAACTACGGGATCTACGGGCCGATGTTCGAGCTGCTCGTGGACGCGCCCGTGGCGCCTGGCAGCGAGGAGTACCTCAACTCGGAGAAGTACGAGGTGCACCACCACGACTTGTCGCGCACACCGCTCGAGGAAGTGCTGCGCCGGGTGAACACGGCTCGGCGGCTCCATCCCGCCCTTCGTCGCAACGACTCTCTTCGATTCCATCCGGTCGCCAACGACTTTCTGCTCTGTTGGTCCAAGCACGACGACCAGACCGGCGACACCGTGCTCTGCCTCGTCAACCTGGATCCCGACTGGCCCCAGTCGGGCTTCGTGGAGCTGGATCTGGCGGCGCTCGGGATAAAGGAGGGCAGCTTCGTGGTGCGGGACCTGCTGGACGACTCCACCTACGTGTGGAACGGGAGCAGGAACTTCGTGCTCCTCGACCCGGCCCGCAACAACGCCCACGTGCTCGTGGTCGAGCGCTCACTCGAGGCGATGACATGACCGAGGACGCCGACTGGTACAAGGACGCCGTCATCTACGAGCTGCACGTCC
>JAODBN010000179.1 GCA_025463965.1 Acidimicrobiaceae bacterium | reverse complement strand
ACGTGGAGATGGCCTACGACAACCCGTCGACCTCGAGCTGGCAGGACGACGACATCATGTCGGTCCACTACGAGATCGCCAGCTCGAGTTCGGCGTGGCTCTACGGCAACGTCAACGGCAACGAGATGGTCAGCCTGACCACCAATGCGTCCCGCTACTCCCCGAGCACGGGAGTGACGATCAACGCCAATGTTCTCAACCCCCAGACGACCAGCGTGAGCGGGGAGTCCTTGGCCATCGCCGTCACCCATGACGGCACAGCTGTCACGTCGCCCTCGGCGACCTCGGTCTCCCTCGCGCCGGGCCAGGTCAAGAACTACGCGATCAGCTGGACGCCGCCGACGACGAACTACCAGGGCTACCTGGTCAAAGCGACGTTGAGTGACTCCAACGGCCACGTGCTCAACACCTCAGACACCGCAGTCGACGTCTCGTCGAACTGGGCGAAGTTCCCCCGGTACGGGTTCGTCACCAACTTTGGCGATAATTACCTGCAAACACTGATCACTAATCGGTTGAACCTGTACCACCTGGACGGAGTGCAGTTCTACGACTGGCAGTGGAAGCAGCACGTGCCATTGGCAGGCACCGTTTCTTCACCCGCAGCCAGCTGGGAGAACATCGATGCCAACATCAACTACAAGCACTCGATCGAGTCGTTGATCAGTGACGTGCACGCCGACTCTGCCGTAGCCATGAACTACAACCTCGTCTACGGAGCATGGGCTGGCTATGGCGAGGACGGCAGCGGCGTCAACTATCAATGGGGACTGTGGTGGAACAACAACTGCACCAACCAGTCCAACTTCTCGTTGCCGTCGGGATTCGGGACCTCCAACATCTACTTCTTCGACCCGTCGAATGCGAACTGGCAGGACTACATCTTCAACCAGGAGTCGCTCGCCTACGACGTGTACCCCTTTGACGGGTGGCAGATGGACCAGCTCGGGACGATCGTCGGTGATCCGGTCTACAACTGCTCAGGCACTGTGGTCGACCCGACGAGTACGTTCAACGGATTCATCACCAACGCCTACGACGCTCTTGGCGGAAACATCGTGTTCAACGCCCCGGGCCAGTACGGACAGAGCGAGGTCGCGGCGAACCCAGACCTGACCTTCCTCTACACCGAATGCTGGCCGGCGAATGGCCAAGTCACCTACGACGACCTGCGGACGACCATCCAGAACAACACCTCGATGAGCAGCGGCGCGAAGTCCACGGTCCTCGCGGCGTACCCGGATCAGGACTACGCGAACGGCTTCTCGACGACCGATCCAGGCTTCCTGAACACGGCGGGCGTCCTCTACGAGGACTCGACGATCTTCGCCTCTGGTGGTGATCACATCGAGCTCGGTGACGTGGATCACATGCTCGACGCGCCCAACTACTTGAACAACAACCTGCTGATGGAGGCGCCGCTTCAGCAGTCGATGGTCAACTACTACAACTTCCTAACCGCCTACGAGAACCTCCTCAGGGACGGGCTGACGGACTCCAGCAACACGATCGACCTGCCTGGCGGGCCCTCGACGAGCACAAACGGCTCCGCCGGCACGGTGTGGACGTTCGCCCGCTCGAAGGCTGGGACAGACGTGCTGCAGTTCATCAATCTGCTGAACCTGACGAGTACGGACTGGATGGATACGGACGCCAACCAGCCAGCTCCGAGCCTTCAGACGAACCTGCAGGTGAAGTACTACTACACCTCCTCCACGAGCCCGACGAGTGTTGAGGTGGCCTCGCCTGATGTCAACGCTGGAGGGGCGCAGAGCCTGTCGTTTACCACCGGGACCGACAGCGGCGGCCACTACGTGAGCTTCACGCTCCCGTCGCTCGACTACTGGGACATGGCCTGGGTCAACTACTAGGCCAGCTGGGCGGCGCAACCGCCAACTCAACCGCTCACCAACGGCACCCCGGGAGATTCTCCGGGGTGCCGTTGGTGTCGCAGCAATCCCTTGACACCGCCTTCCAGACATATATTCTTCAGTGAACGAAGTTAGCCAGCCTGCCTGGGCCGAGCCGGTGACCGCTGTCGAGTTGTGGGGGGATGATGGGCAAGAAGCCCGATGGGGCGGCCGAGGTCGGCGGTGCCCGAGGCACCGACCGGGATGCCGCTCGCCGCGACGGGCTTTCGGGACGGCGCGGATCACGAACGCTGCTCCGCGATCTCAACATGAGCCTTGTGATCGAGCTGGTGCGCCAGCACGGCAATATCTCCCGTGCCGACCTCGCCCGCCAGAGCCGGCTCAGCCCAGCCGCCATCACGGCGATCGTGGCGAGCCTCATCGAGCAGGGCATCCTCTCCGAGGTCGCCCTCGCCCCCTCGAGCGGTGGGCGCCCGCCGATCTTGCTCCGGTTGAATCCGACCGCCGGCTTCGTCGTGGGAATCAAGCTGCGCGACGGTGGCTTGACGACGGTCGTCTGTGACCTCGACGCACGCATCGTCGCGACCGACTACATCGAGGAGCGGTTTGTGGGAGCTCCGGCGGCCGCCATCACCGCCATCGAGCAGGCGACTCGCCGGGTGCTGCGCAAAGCGGGCGTGGTCCGCTCGAAGGTGCTCGGCATCGGCGTGGGGCTTTCCGGGGTGGTCGACACCCGTCAGGGCGTCTGCCGTTTCTCGCACCTCCTCGAATGGAAAGACGTGGAGTTGGTGGAGCCGCTGGCCAAGCGGCTGCGTCTTCCGGTCTGGGTCGACAACGACGTGAAGACGCTTGCCATCGCGGAGAAGTGGTCCGGCGACGGCATCGCGGCCCACAACTTCTTGACGCTCAGCGTCGGCCGCGGTGTCGGCCTCGGCATCGTGATAGAGCGAGCCCTCTACCGTGGAACCGCCGGCGGCGCCGGCGAGCTCGGCCACATTGTCGTGGACCCCGAGGGCCCGGAGTGCGGCTGCGGCGCCAGGGGATGCCTTGAGGCTTTCGTTGGTGAGGGCGCGATCCGCGACCGCGTCGGCGACCGTCTCGGCAAAGCGGTGTCTCGAGAGGACCTTCTGACTTTGGTCGAGGACAGCGACCTGACTGCGCTTGCGGTGCTCACCGAGGCCGGTCGACAGCTGGGAACGGCCGTGGCCAACGTGGTGACGTTGCTCAATCCCGAGCTACTGATCATCTGCGGGGAGGGCACCGAGCTCGGCCCGTCGTTCCTGGAACCAATTGCTCAGGCCGTGCACGACCTCACGTTCGCCTCGCTCGGGCACGACGTGGAGGTAAAGGTGCAGCAGTGGGGCGACGAGTCGTGGGCGGTCGGAGCGGCCACACTGGTCCTTCGCGAGACGTTCCGCATCCCCGAGGCGGACGAGGAGGGCCGGGCCATCTGGCACCGGCAGGAGGCATGATTCACGGGGACGGGGGGGACGCCATTGTGGCGCTGGCCGACGCCAGCGTCGCTCGGCTGACCTCGTTGCAGGGGGCGAACGGCGCGTTTGTAGCCTCCCCAGACTTCGGCGAGTACCAGTACTGCTGGCTGCGCGACTCGTCCTTCATCGCCTACGCGCTCGACCGAGCGGGGGCTCACGACTCATCAGGCCGCTACCACGCATGGGTCGTGCGGACGCTCGACGAGCATGGCGGGATCGGTGAGCTCATCGATCGAGTCGTCGAGCGCCGTCGCGCCGGCAAGCCGCTCGAGCCCACGGAGATGCCGCCTGCCCGTTTCACCCTCGACGGGCACACCTCGGTGGACGACTGGCCGAACTACCAGATCGATGGCTATGGGGCCTGGTTGTGGGGGCTTGAGCAGCACCTCACCCTACGGGGCGCCCCCCTGGACGATGCGTACATCGCGCCCGTCGCACGCGTCGGCCGCTACCTCGACGCCTTCGGCCTCGAGCCGTGCTTCGACGTCTGGGAGGAGAATGGCGCCTCAGTCCACACCTCCACGCTCGCCGCCGTCTACGCGGGGCTTGCGGCGGCGGGTCGGCTCCTGGCCGACCAGCGGCTTCTCGATCGGGCCGAGGACGTGCGCGCCTGCGCGCTCGACGCCTCCCGCGACCACGGGCGGCTGAAGAAGTCGAGCTCCAGCGACGCGGTGGACGCCAGCACGCTGTGGTGCGGGGTTCCCTTCTCCCTCGTGCCCGCCGAGGACCCCCTTCTCGCGGGAACAGCGAGCGCCATCGAGGAGGAGCTGCTGCTGGATGGCGGCGTCCGAC
>JAODBN010000164.1 GCA_025463965.1 Acidimicrobiaceae bacterium | reverse complement strand
TCGGCCGGTCTCCTCGCGAAGCGAGGACAGCAGGTCACTGAGCACTCCGGGCCGGCCAAGCTCCTGGTGGAGCGCGCCGCGACCAACGAGGCGGCCGCGCAGAACGAGCGAGCGACCGTCAGCGTCCTCGAAGCGGCTCCGGGCGGCCTCGGCCAGCCGCTCCTCGACGACCGCGAGGTCCGCCGCGCTGGAGACGTCCACCTCGACGAGGCCGAATCGCACCGAGTCACAGGCGACGAACTCAACCTCGGTGACCTCTCCGTTGACGACGTGGCCGATGACCGCCCCCTTCGGCTCGAGCTCGCTTGCACGGGGGCTGCGGGCCTGGCTGTTGCCCGGATACACGACCCAGGGGTCGCCGGTCCCGGGCCCGCCGGCCAGCACCCGCCGCTGATGGACGTGGCCGAGCGCGAGGTAGTCGAGGCGGGTCCGTCGCAGGTCGTCGAGCGTGCACGGGCTGTAGTCGGCGTATCCCGTGGCGGCGCCCTCCACGTTGCAGTGGAGGAGGCCGACGTGCAGGCCCGGTCCTTCGGGGCGGCGCAGGCGGAGGGCCAGATTCTCAGTCGTGGCCCGCTGGGCGTAGCTCACCCCCTGCACCGTCGCGAGGAGCTCGCCGTCGCGCCGGACGGGCACCGCCTCTGGCGAACCGGTCCCGAAGATCGTCACGAGGTCTGGCCAGCGCTCGATCGCCGACCAACCGCTCGCCACGGGGTCGTGGTTCCCGTGGACGACGAAGCTCGCCACGCCGGCGTCCGAGAGCCGTTCCAGGCCGTCGCGAAAGCGCAGCTGGGCGCGCAGACCCCGTTCAGCGCCGTCGTAGACGTCCCCGGCAACGAGAAGGAACGCGGCACCTCGCTCGAGGACGAGCTCGACGATCGCGTCGAAGGCGTCGAGCGAAGCTTCCCGCAGCGAGCGGGCGACGTCCGGCGCCACCTCGCCGATGCCTTTGAACGGCGTGTCCAGATGGAGGTCTGCCGCGTGCACGAAGCTGAAGGAGGGGGCAGGCGCCACGCGGGGGAGGATAACGAGCGGCTGTCTCATACTGGGGGACCGCCTCGGGGTCCACGAACGGTTACCCCGTGGGTGGCCGTGTCTTCCCTGATGCGGGCCGGAACGACCTCCTAGAAGGAAGCGGTTCTCGCCACGCTGAGGGTGCTCTCTCGCGCCTCGAGGCGGAAGGGCACGGCCTGGCTCGCCGGTGGTGAGTCGTCGCCGTTCATCCGGCCGACGAGCCGGGCCATGGCGGCAGCGGCGATCGCCCTTTTGTCGGGAGCGATGGTCGACAGGGAGGGGGAGCGGTATCGGCCCTCCTCGCTGTCGTCGAAGCCGATCACCGCTACATCCTCGGGCACCGAGCGTCCTCGCTCGGCAAGGGTTCGCATCGCGCCGATGGCGAGCAGGTCGTTGTAGCAGAACACGGCATCGGGGGGATCGGCGAGATCAAGGAGGCGAGCCATCGCGCTGGCGCCGTCGTCTCGGTGGTACGACGGGGCGCTGGCAAGCAGGTCGGGCTCCACGCGCCGACCTGCCGCTTCGAGCGCCTCGCGATAGCCCTGGCTGCGGAACTGCGACGTCTCATTGCTGGCCGCGTCCTGGTGACCGATGGCGGCGATCCGGAGCCGGCCCAGCTCGATCAGGTGCTCGACGGCGGCGCGGGCTGCGCCCACGTTGTCGATGCCGACGTGATCATGGATGCCGACCGCGCCGTGCTCTCCCAAAAGGACGATCGGGACCTCTGCGGAGCTGGCCCGCAACTGGTCGGCGTTCAGCGCGAGTGGGCTGAAGAGCAGCCCGTCGACGAAAGGGTTGCGGGCGTCCCGCTCGATGAGCTGGCGCTCGCGCTCGGGATCGCCGTCGGTCTGCTCGATGATCACCGTGTAGGAGCATCGCCGGGCCTCGGCGATGACGAGCGAGGAGAGCTCGGCGAAATAGGAGATCGAAAGTTCTGGCAAGGCCAGCATGATGAAGCCCGAGCGACCGCTGCGCAGGCTCTTGGCTATCGGATTGGGGCGGTAGCCGAGCTCCTCGATGGCTTGGCGCACCCGGGCGCGAGTCTCGGGAGCCACCAGGGCGAAGTCGTTGACCACGTTCGAAACGGTCCGCGGCGAGACCCCGGCTCGCAGGGCCACCTCGCGCATCGTCACGTGCATCTTGGTCTCCGTCGATTGCCGCCGCAGTGGTTCGGGACAGTGTACGTGAAGCACCATTGCAGCGTGGCATGCGACGTGGCATGCTACGACCGCAGAGAAGTTGCCGGCTGCAAGTGCCTCTGGGGGGGAACGTGAATCGCATCGTGGTCAACGCGGACCGCGTCATCGGAGCCATCGACCGGCGCATCCTCGGTGGCTTCCTCGAGCACATGGGCCGTTGTGTCTACGGCGGCGTCTTCGACGAGCAGTCGCCGCTGTCGGACCGCGAGGGCTTTCGTACCGATGTGATCGAAGCGGTCCGGGCTCTCAAGCCGCCGGTGTTGCGCTGGCCGGGCGGCAACTTCGTCTCCGGATATCACTTCACCGACGGCATCGGGCCCGTATCGGACCGCCCGACGCGCTTCGACGCCGCCTGGCGGGTCGAGGAGCCCAATCGCTTCGGCACCGAGGAGTTCATGCGCTACTGCGAGCTCGTCGGCGCCGAGCCGTATCTCTGCTTGAACATGGGCACCGGCACCATCGACGAAGCGCGCGAGTGGCTCGAGTATTGCAACTCCTCCGGCCGCAGTGCCGCGGCCGACCGACGGCGGGCGAACGGACGAGAAGCGCCCTACGGGGTCCGCTACTGGGGCCTCGGCAACGAGGTCTACGGCGATTGGCAGATCGGCCACAAGGATGCCAACGAGTACGTCCGGACCGCCCGGGAGTGGGCCAAGGTGCTGACCTGGACCGATCCGGAGATCGAGCTGGTCGCCTGCGGGGACACCGGCTGGTCCGACTGGGACGAGGTGGTCGTCGACGGGCTGGCGGAGTTCATCCGTTGGTACAGCCTGCACATCTACACCGGCAGCGAAGACTACTGGTCCAACGTCCTCGCGCCGCACCAGGCGGAGCGGGCCGTGCGCATTACCGCCGCTCTGATCGAAAAGGCGCGTTACAACCAGCGCCTCAGCCACCCCATCCACGTCGCCTACGACGAGTGGAACGTGCGCGTCGCCGCGCGCCATGCCCCCGACGAGCACGAGGAGACGTACACGCTCGCCGATGCTCTCGGGGTGGCGACGTATCTACACGGGTTCGTGCGACGCGCCGATGTCGTCAAGATGGCGAACCTGGCCCAACTCGTGAACGTGCTCGCACCGATCATGACGAGCCCGACGGCGATGGTCCTGCAGTCGATCTACCACCCCTTGCGGATCTTCGCCGATCACCTCGAAGGCCAGGCGCTCGACGTCGCGGTCAGCTGCCCGGCGCACGACCTCGACGAGATCCTCGACAATCCGCAGGCTCATCGCGTCGAGGACCTCGGGCCGTTCCCCGTTCTCGACGCCGTCGCCTCGCGCTCTTCGGACGGGCGAACCATCATGTTGAGCGTCGTCAACCGGTCGCCTGAGGACGACGTGACGGCCGCCATCGAGCTCGGTCCTGGCCTCGACGTCGAAGGCGCTCGATTCGAACGCGTCCACGCCCGCGACTGGCGGGCCACCAACACCTTCGAGCACCCGCACGACGTCAGCGTGACCGCAGAGGTGCTGGATGGCTTCAAGAACGGGGTAAGCGAGCGCTTCCCCGCCCATTCGCACACCGTGCTCTCGATCGCCGTGGGCTGACGCCAACGGCGCCGCAGCAGGCGGTGGCCAATTTGGCTGGAAATGAGGAGGAAAAAGGGGGGACCGGGGAGTGCGAGTTCAAGGACGCCGTGGGGAACGAGCGGCGTCCAGGCAACCAAGCAGTACCACCAATCAACAAGCTATGGGGAGGAACCAAGCGATGCAGGTTCGAACGAGAAGGACGCTCCGCGCGTCGGCGGCATTGCTGGCCGGCGCTGCCGGGGCGGCGATGGTCGGAGGACTGGCGAGCGCGTCGCCCAAGGCCACCAACAGCGGCCACATCACCTTGACCTATTGGAACGGCTTTACGGGGCCGGACGGCCCGACGGTGAAGGCCCTCGTCAGCCAGTTCAACAAGACGCATCCGAACATCACGATCAACATGTCGATCATGCCGTGGGACACCTTCTACACCAAGCTCCTCCCGGCGCTCGCCTCGGGCAGCGGCCCCGACTTCGTGGCGATGGACACCCAGAAGCTGCCGCAGTACGCGAACAAGGGTGTCTTCGTCTCGCTGAACTCCTACTTCCAAAAGAGCCCGAACACCTCGGTG
>JAODBN010000146.1 GCA_025463965.1 Acidimicrobiaceae bacterium | reverse complement strand
GCCGTCGGGAGTGCTCCGGATGAAGTGAGCGCGCGCCCTTCGCCCCAGGCGATCGAGCTCCCCGAGCCCGTCAGCTACCGGTTGAAACGCTTCCTGCTCGGGCCGCCGCTCGTCAGCGAACGGCTCTCGGAGGAGCGCCTGGACAACGTGACCGCCCTCGGGGTCCTCTCCCCGGACTGCATCTCCTCCACCGCGTACGGACCCGAGGAGATCCTGCGAGAGCTGATCCCGGCGATCGGCGTCGCGGCATACAGCCTGCTGATGCCCATCACGTTCGCGGTCATCGCGGTCCTGTTTTTCGTCACCCTCTCCTATCGGGAGGTCGTGACCGTCTACACGAAGGCCGGGGGCGCCTACGTGGTGGGGCGGGAGAACTTCGGGATCAAGGTCGCCCAGATCGCCGCGGTGGCGTTGATCATCGACTACGTCGTCACCGTCGCCGTGCAGACCGCCGCGGGGACCGACGCCGTCACCTCCGCGTTCCCTGCGCTCAATCCCTGGCACGTCGAGATCACCGTCGGCGTCGTCCTCCTTTTGATCTACGGCAACCTGCGCGGTATTCGCGAGGCCGGCCGAGTGTTCGCACTGCCTACCTATCTGTTCATCGTCTCCATCGGCGTAGTGGTCATCGTCGGGATCGTCCGGGCCGCCGCCGGTCAGCTGCACCACCACCAGATCCACCTGCCCGGCGTGGCCCTCGGTCACCCCGGCAATGGCTTCTTGATGGGGGCGAGCCTGTTCGTGGTGCTGCGCGCCTTCGCCAACGGTGGCTCATCGCTGACCGGGCTCGAGGCGATCTCCAACGGGGTCGCCACCTTCCGGCGTCCCGAGGGGAGCAACGCCCGTCGAGTGCTCGTGGTCATGTCGACGATCCTCGGCGCCCTAGTGCTCGGCGTCTCCTACCTTGCCGTCGTCACCCATGCCGTGCCGTTCCGCAACGGCTCTCCGACGGTCATCTCCCAAGAGGCACGCTTCGTGCTCGGCAGCGGTTGGTTCGGAAAGTTCGGCTTCTACGCCGTCCAGGGCTGCACGATGCTCGTGCTGTACACGGGGGCCAACACGAGCTTCAACGGCTTTCCCAACTTGGCGAGCTTCGTGGCCAAGGACGCGTTCCTTCCCCCCCAGCTCACCCGACGCGGTCACCGGCTCGTGTTCTCCAACGGGATCATCTTCCTCGGCGTTGTCTCGATCGCCCTACTGCTCGTCACCCACGCCCAGGTCAACGCGCTCGTGGCCGTCTACGCCATCGGCGTGTTCACGGGCTTCACGATGGCCGGCGCCGGCATGGTGCGTTACCACCTGCGCCACCGCGCCCGTGGATGGCGGCGACGGCTCGTCGTGAACGGCTTCGCCGCGGTGCTCTCGGCGATCGTGGTCGTGATCTTCGCCGTCACCAAGTTCACCGAGGGCGCCTGGGTCGTAGTGGTGCTCGGCCCGGTGCTCGTCGTCGCTCTGATCCGGCTGCACGCCGTCTACGTGCAAGAGCAGGACCGGCTCGCCGAGGGGGTCGAACGGGCGGCCGAGGCGCCGGTGCTCAAGCGCCACGTCGTGCTGGTGATGATCGAGCGACTGGACCTCGCCGCGGCACGCGCCCTTCAGTACGCGCGCTCGCTCAGCCCCGACGAGCCGCGGGCGGTGCACTTCGTGCTCGACACCCGGGCCGCCCAGGAGCTCGAAGAGGCCTGGACGCGCCTCGGGATCTCCCGGGTGTCGCTGGAGCTGATCGAGTGCCCCGACCGGCGACTGGTACGCGCCGCGCTCGAGCTCGCCGCCGACATCGTGAGCGACGGCCAGACCGAGCTGAGCGTCCTGCTACCCCGCCGCGTGGTGAGTGGTGCCCTGCGAAAGCTCGTCCTCTTCCACGGCCGCACGGGTGACCGGATCGCCGCGGTGCTCGACCAACTGCCCAACGTGAGCGCCACGGTGCTCCCGTTCCAGGCGGGAGGGCGCCGCTTCAGGCTGCCCTGGGACGAGGAGCAGGCGGCACAGGCCGCCCTCACCGGCCAGCGAGGCAAGGCGCACCCCGTCTCGACCGGGACGGAGGTGCAGTCGCTGTTCCCCGAGGGCCCTCCGCCGGGAACCGTCCCGATCGGAAGCTTGCGGCCCCGCCAGCGGGCCAAGGTCGCCGGCCGTGTCCGATCTGTTCGGGTCCAGCCGGGCGCGGGCATCTCCACCCTGGAGTGCACCCTCGCCGACGAGACCGGGCAGATCGATCTCGTCTTCCAGGGACGACGGCTGGTACCGGGGATCCAGCCCGGGGCAAAGCTCATCGCCGAGGGCATGGTGGGCCAGCGGGCTCGACGCCTCGCCATGATCAATCCCAGTTACACGATCCTCCAGGCGGTCGGCGGAGAGGATTCCGGCACTTGAGCCAGGGTTCGGTATCCTTCGCCACCGGTTGAGCCCGGGGATCGTTATCCTTCGCCACCGTCCGGACGGTTCAGGGCGGTGGACGCAGTGAGCCCGGGTAGAGGTGGTCGTTGATGGCAAAGCCGCTGGTCATAGTGGAGTCCCCGACCAAGGCGAAGACGATCGCGCGCTTCCTCGGCGACGGCTACCTCGTCGAGTCCTCGATCGGGCACATCCGCGACCTGCCGCGCTCGGCGGCCGACGTGCCGGCGGCTTACAAGGGCGAGGGCTGGGCGCGTCTCGGAGTCGACGTGGACAACGGCTTCAAGCCCCTCTACGTCGTCTCCAAAGAAAAGCAGGACCAGGTCCGCCGGCTCCGCTCGCTGGTGTCCCAGGCGAGCGAGGTCTACCTCGCAACAGACGAGGACCGTGAGGGAGAGTCGATCGCCTGGCATCTCCTCGAGGTGCTCGCACCCCAGGTGCCGGTCAAGCGGATGGTCTTCCATGAGATCACCCGCCCCGCCATCGAGCACGCGATCTCGCATCCGCGCGAGCTCGACCGGCGGCTCGTCGATGCCCAAGAAGCGCGCCGCATCCTCGACCGCCTGTACGGTTACGAGCTCTCGCCGGTCCTGTGGAAGAAAGTGATGCAGGGGCTGTCGGCGGGTCGCGTCCAGAGCGTGGCGACGCGCATCGTCGTCCAGCGCGAGCGCGAGCGCATGGCGTTCCGCTCGGCATCGTGGTGGAGCCTGTCGGGCAGCTTCACCACCGAGGCCGGCGAGCACTTCTCGGCCGCCCTCGCCACCGTTGGCGGCAACAAGGTGGCCGACGGAAGCGACTTCGACGACCTCGGCGCGCTGAAGGGCACCGGCTCGGCTCTGCTCCTCGACGAGGGCGGCGCCT
>JAODBN010000266.1 GCA_025463965.1 Acidimicrobiaceae bacterium | reverse complement strand
CCGCCGAACCAGATCGGGATCGGCTGTTGCACAGGAAGTGGGTTCACGGAGACGCCTCGCACGCGCTCGAATTCGCCCTCGAAGGTCACGACCGGCTCCGTCCACAGCTTGCGCAGCAGCTCGACCTGCTCCTCGATGCGACGTCCGCGGGTGTGGAAGTCCATCCCAAGCGCGTCGTACTCGACATCGTTCCAGCCGACTCCGACACCGATTCTCAGCTTGCCCTCCGTGAGCAAGTCGATCTCGGCCGCCTGCTTCGCCACGAGCGCGGTCTGGCGCTGTGGTAGCACGAGAACAGCCGTCATGAGGTGGAGGCGCGGAGCGCACGCCGTGAGGAAGCCGAACAGGGTCAGTGGCTCGTGCACGACGGAGTTCGCGTCATACGGGAGGTACTCGCGGTCGGCGTAGGTGACCGGGTCTGCGCCGACGACATGGTCGACAACGTGCGCGTGGTGGAATCCGAGCCCCTCGATGCCCTGGGCGAGCTCACGCAGCGCCCCTCGATCGACCTCTACCTCATTGTTGGGGAGCTGCACACCGACGTGCACTGGCTTTCATCTTACGGAACGAGGTGTCAAGATACGAAAGGATCCGACTTGACACGGGTTCGCGCCCCGTTGCATACTCACCCTTCGGCGCGAGGATATATCATATAAAGGAGGGTTCGGCGCGATGATGCGCAAACGCGGGTTCACCCGTATTGCCCTGATTTTTGGGGTCCTCTGTCTGGTCGGAGCGCTTGGGACGACTGCGTCTCTCGCGAAGACCCCGCCCAAGACTCCACCGCTGAAGATCAACCCGATCTTCACCTACAACAAGGCTGATCGCGAAGCGCATCTCTATGCGTGTGCGAAGCAGGAGGGCTCTGTCACCTTCTACACGAGCTCCTCGGCTACCGATCCATCGCTCAAGCCGGCCTTCCAGGCGCAGTATCCGGGCGTGGCGATGAACGACTACGTCGCAACAAGCCCGCTCGTGACGCGCCTCGAGACCGAGGAGGACTCGGGCCATCACGTATTCGACGTCTACAACGACGCGATGGGGAACATCGTCCGGGACAGCAAGTACTTCCAGCCGTTCTTCTCGCCTTACAGCAAGCTACTGCAGCCTGCTCTGACATCGCCGTACTACATGGCGTCGAACGGATACATCCTGGTCGGGGTCTACTACAACCCCAACCTCATCCCGACGAGTCAGGTGCCGAAGACCTGGAAGCAGCTGCTCGAGCCGCAGTTCGCGGGGAAGATCTACATGGGCACGGACAGCACCGCACCTGCCTTTGCCGCGCTTCTCCGCCGGACGTACGGGACGGCCTACTACGCGAAGCTCGCGAAGCAGGTGCGCGTCGTGAACGTCAGTGGCCGCGGCGTGGCCGACCTCATCGAGGCCGGGACGGCACCGATGGGCATCGACATGTCGTCGTCCTACTACGAGCGTGACCACGTGGGGAACAACGCGCCTCTGCTGCTGCAGGTCTTGCAGCCGACGCTCGGTCAGTTCCAGGCTTCGTCGATCTCGAAGTACGCGCCGCATCCATGCGCCGCGATGCTGCTTGTCGACTGGCTGAACAATCCCAAGGAGGGCGGTAAGGTCCTCCAGTCCCTGGGCAACGCCATGCCGTACAAGAGCTCGCCCCCTCTACCGTTCTCAATTCCGGGGCAGCTGGCGCCGGCCAAGTGGACGACCATCTACCAGACGTCCAATCGAATGTGGACGGGCTTCAAGATCTACAGCCAGGCGTATGGCGCTTGGACGGATCTGTACAACCGCTTCTTCATCAACGGCGGTCACTAGCACGGCAACTTGACGGCGCGTATGTCGCCGGCGGCCACGGCCGCCGGCGACATCGGGCCGCACGTTCGGGTCAAGCGAGCGGTAGGAGCACGCGGACGATGCTGAAAGTCGACGGTCTCGAGAAGCAGTTCTCAATGCGCGACAGCGACGTTGTCCGCGCCCTGGACGGAGTCTCCTTCACAGTTCCGGAAGGGGCGCTGTTCACCCTCCTTGGCGCCTCCGGCTCCGGCAAGACAACGACGCTGCGGTCGATCGCAGGTCTCGAGCGGCCGGATGCGGGGCGGATCGAGATCGGCGACGTCGCCGTCTTCGACGGCTCGAGGGCGCTGTTCGTGCCTCCGAACAAGCGCGATCTCGGGATGGTGTTCCAGTCGTACGCGATTTGGCCGCACATGACCGTCTTCGAGAACGTCGCATTCCCGCTTCGCGTGAAGCGCAAGGGCCGTGCCGAGATTCGCGACGCGGTTGAGCGCACACTCGCGCTCATGAACATGGAGCACCTCGCCAAGCGATCGTCGAGCTTGCTCAGCGGCGGTCAGCAGCAGCGACTCGCTCTCGCGCGCGCGATCGTCGCGAGCCCGCGGCTTCTCCTGCTCGACGAGCCGCTCTCGAACCTTGACGCGAAACTGCGCGAGCGCATGCGCTTCGAGCTGAAGCGGCTGCAAGTGGAGACAGGGCTCACCACGGTCTACGTGACACACGACCAGATGGAGGCGCTTGCTCTTTCCGACGAGATCGCCCTCATGCACGACGGCAGGATCGTCCAGCAGGCGACGCCCGCCGAGATCTACCACGCGCCCGCATCCGCGTACGTCGCAGACTTCATCGGCTCGACCAACCTCCTGAGCGGAACGCTGCGCGAAGGCGACGCTGTGGCGGGCGCGTGCGTTGTCTCCCTCGGCGAGGCAGACGTTGCGGGCGTTCTGGCGGCCGAGGCTCGTGTCGGCGCCTCCGTCGCTGTTGCGGTCCGGCCGGAGACGATCACGGTGCAACGGGCCGGAGCAGGCGCGGCGCAGGAGCGCGTC
>JAODBN010000122.1 GCA_025463965.1 Acidimicrobiaceae bacterium | reverse complement strand
TGAGACGGTCAGCACCCCGAGCGGCGTCACACACCTCACGTTCACCCGCCGATAGATCCTCTGGTGGAAAGCTACGAGCCGAACCGACGCTCGGGAGGCGCGAACAGATGCGGCACGACCGCCTCCTCAATCGAGGAGGCAGCGATGGAGCCCAGCACGCTGAGTCCGACAGCGAGGTCGGCGAGATGGTTTCGATGGTGATGCAGGAGGGGCAAATGGCCAAGCTGATCTACGCGTCGAACGTGTCCCTCGACGGCTACACCGAGGACGAACGCGGCGCCTTCGACTGGGCTGCGCCGGACGACGAGGTGTTCGTGTTCATCACTGACCTCTTGCGGCCCGCGGGCACGTATCTCTACGGGCGGCGCTTGTACGACACGATGGCCGTGTGGGAGACCGACGACACCCTGGCAGCACACTCGGACCTCATGAGCGACTTCGCGAACGTCTGGAAGGCGGCGGACAAAGTCGTCTACTCCACGACCCTGGCCGATGTGTCAACCGCCAACACCCGGCTCGAACGGCACTTCGACCCCGGCGCGATACGCGACCTGAAGGCCGCGGCCAGTCGCGATCTCATCGTGGGAGGTCCGAACCTCGCGGCACAGGCTCTCAAACCCGGGCTTGTCGACGAGTGCCACCTGTTCGTCTGGCCCGTCGTTCTCGGTGGGCGCAATCCGGCGCTGCCGACCGAAACGCGCGCCGAGCTCGAGCTCCTCGACGAGCGCCGATTCAGTAGCGGCGTCGTTCTGCTCAGCTATCGCCCGCTGTAGGAAGCTTCGTCTGCTTCGTCTGCTTCGTCTGCTTCGTCGGCACGACGGAATGCCCCACCCCGCTGGGTGGGGGGCGTGGTAGCGAAACTCCGTTGCTCGGCCATCCCATGGGTTCGGGAGGCGTGGGAGTGTCGAGTCCCAAAGTCATCCCCCGCTTGCGACCGCTGCCGATCACTCCACCGAGCTGTCTGGACACCTCCCGTCCCGAGCGCCTTTGATGTGCAGGTGACGCGCGAGGCGGTCAAGTAGTTCACGGTCGCTCTTCGGACGTGCTCCCTGACCCGGGCAACGGACCACAATTCCGTTCACAGAAAGAGGTCACCAGGCAGCACTCCTGGTGGAGATATTCACGGCTAGCGGGCCGTCGTAAAGACGTTGCTTCGGCCCCCATCGATGTCGAGGACGGCGCCGTGGACGAATGCTGCCTGGTCGGTTGCGAGATAGACGGCGGCAGTTGCGATGTCTGCCGGGGTTCCCGGCTTGCCAGCGGGCGTCGTGGCCATCATGGCCCAGGCGGCGTCGGGGACATCGTCGGGGTCTTCGAAGGTCACCCCTGGAGAGATGGCATTGACTCGGATTCCTTGCGCGCCAAACTCGGCCGCCCACGTGCGGGTGAGGGTTTCGAGGGCGCCCTTAGTCGCGCCGTAGACAGCCCCAGCGGGGACTGCGAGGCGAGCGATCCAGGAGCCGAGGTTGATGATGACGCCCCCGCCAACTTCGACCATTCCCGGGACGACAGCGGCGGTCAGGAAGAAGGGCGCCTTGACGTTGACCGCGAAGACCCGGTCAAAGGTTTCCTCTTGGGTAGCGAGCGTGCCGTCGGGTGGAAAGATGCCTGCGTTGTTGACGAGGACGGTGACCGGTCCAAAGGCTGCCGCCGCATCGGCGGCGAGTTGCGCCGACCTCAATGCGGACCCGTCGAGATCGGCAGCCACGAAGGCGGCGTGTCCACCGGCAGCGTGGATGGCATTCACCACATCAGCCCCTCGTGCGTAATCTCGGCCGGTCACTACCACGTTCGCTCCCTCGGCAGCCATGGCAATCGCCACTCCTCTGCCGATGTTGCTGGTCGATCCGGTTACTAAGGCGACCTTGCCTTCGAGGCGTGCGGTCATGACTTCTCCTCCTAGATGAGTACAGTGATCAACGAAAGCGGGGATGTTCCCCGGTTCCCTTACCCTATACGGGGACAGTCCCCGTTTGTCAAGGAGGTGACCTCCACGTCCGTCACCGAGCGTCCGCTTCGAGCCGATGCCCAGCGCAACTACGACGCGATCGTCCAAGCCGCCCTCGAAGTGTTCGTCGAGCAGGGGACCCAGGGCTCGCTCGACGAGATCGCCACCCGCGCCGGTGTGGCCAACGCGACGCTCTACCGGCGGTTCCCGACCCGCGAGGACCTGCTCGTCGCCGCGCTCCGCCACAGGATGGCGGAACTAGACGAGATCGCCCGCGGGCTTTCGGCTTCTGAGGACCCAGGAGCCGCGCTCGAGGAGTGGTTTTTTCACGTCGCCACCCACCTCCGGACGTGGCAGGGGCTGCCCGACTCAATTGCCCGAGCCCTCAGCGACGACGGAGCTCCGCTTAGTCATGCTTGTCAGCCGCTACTGGTCTGGACGGAACAGCTACTGGCCCGATCGACGCGGACGAGTTTCACGAGAACCGACCTCGACCCCATTGACGTCTTCACGCTCGTCGCCTCACTGGCCTGGGCCGCGGACACACGAGGCGACAGCGAGGACGACCTGCGCCGCATGATCCATCTCGTACTGGAAGGCCTCTGTGTTACCTGATTCCAGGCACCGCCCAGCCCGAGCAAGCTCGCGCGTCCGGCTAATCGCGGGCGACTCACCCAGTACGTATTAGGCACGGATTAGGCCCGCAGGGTTGGACCCACCTCCCGGCTCGACAGAAGGGTCAGCTCAGGACATGAACCGCTCCTGCGAAAGGGGCGCATCGGGCAGCACACCTTATGCTCAAGAGCCTCCGGCAGGGTGAACTCCGCCTTTGCGTGAGCCGACAAGTTGACGCGCCGCAACACTGGCCCGAGGCAGCGAGGCGGGGCGCCATCACCGACTCACCGAGACGATGCATAGATTCCCTATGAGGCGCCCAGTGATCCCGACCCCGCCCGCCTAGCCGACCGAGTGGAACAGTCCGAGCGCCTCCAGCACGATCAGGGTCGTCACGATCACGACGAGGACGCGCTTCTTCCAGCCAACGAGGTACCGGCCCGGCATCACCGCTGAGTGCGGCGTGGCGAGCAGAGGTCGTGGAAATCTTGCGAGGTTGTAGGGCAGGGCGTCGTCGCCGATCGGCCGGTCGAGATCGTCGGCGAGCGCGAGCGCGGTCAGCTCTTCGTCGGTGAGGGCGCGGTCCAGCTCTGCGCCAACGCCTCCTTCGGCCCAGAGCCCGGTCGTCTCGGGACGAGTTTCGAGCGCCCCGCTCCAGCGCTGGGCCCGGTGGCGGCCATTGGGGGTTCCCGGGTCGTCGGCACCATCTCCGGACTCAGGAGGCCACATGTACGCAGTCTTACCCTCAGCGGGCGCCCGCGCCATGCCCTTCCCGCCAGACCAGGGAGTGCGAGCGGGCGAGCCCGGTGCGCCCGTCAGGCCAGCGCGTCGACGAACGCCTCGAGCTGGCGCAGATTGCGGCATTCCACCATGGCGTCGCAGCACCCCGCGTACTGGTCCACCACCGAGTCGCCGCTCCCCCAGTAGGCCCGCGGCTCGGGATTGAGCCAGAACAGGTGCCGGGCGCGGCGGGCGATCTCCGCGAGAGCCTCGGGCTGGGGCGGGTGGTAGTTGCCACGGCCGTCGCCGAGGATGAGGACGGTCGAACGCGAGGTCACCGCGGAGAGGTAGCGCTCGGTGAAGCGCCGCAGCGCGGCGCCGTAGTCGGAGTGGCCGTCCGCCGCGGCCACGTCGGCCTCCCGCTGCACCCGCTCGATCGCTTCGGCGATGCCCGATGATGTCGCGAAGATCCGGGTGACCTCGTCAATGCCGTCGACGAACACGAAGGTCCGCACCGCCGAGAACTGGGAGGCGATCGCGTGCACGAGATGCAAGGTGAAGCGGGCGAACGCGGCCACCGAGCCCGAGACGTCGGCGATCACGATCAGCTCCGGCTTCGCACGCCGCGGGGAGCGAAATCGCGGCTCGATCGGCACCCCGCCTGCGGAAAGCGAGCGCCGGATGGTCGCCCGGAAGTCGAGCGCACCACGGCGTTGTCGGCGGCGACGCCGGGCGAGGCGCGCCGCGAGCGCGCGAGCCAGCGGGCGCAGCGACCGGCGAAGCGCTGCCAGCTCCTCACGGGAGGCGTGCATGAAGTCGACGTCCTCGACGAGGCTGCGACGCATCCCTCGGGCGACCGCCTCCGGCCCGCGCTCGGCTGCCAGCAGCCGAGCGATCTCGGTCTCGACCTCCGCACGCAGCGCCTGCGCGGAGCCTCGGAGATGCTCCGCTGCCAGCCGGCGGCGAAGCGCGGGGTCAGCGACGGCGCCCGAGCCGAGCGTCCCGAGCTCCTCCCCAGCGGCGACCTGGTCGAGGAGTTCCGCGAGCACGTCGTCGAGGCCGAGGCCGCGCAGCACCCGGTCGAGGTCGTAGGAGACGCCGACGGGCCGGCCGGCCTCGATGGCGGCGAATCGGGCGATGCCGAGGCGGGCCAGCGCGGCGAGCCGTGCGGGATCGCCCGAACGCAGCGCCTCGGAGACGAGCCCGGAGACGGGCTCGCCGTCGAAGCCTCCGGCTTCGCCGCCTCCCGCCTGCGCGTCACCGTTCCCCTCACCACTCGGTTGCTCTTCGTCCCCGGTCCCGAACTCGCTCAGCTCGGCTTGGACTCCTCCCGGCACCCCCAGGTCGGCGAACCAGAGGTCGAAGACCGTCTCGAAGGCGGGGAGGTGGTCGGCGTCCTTCACGAGGGTGGCCGCCAGCCCGGCCCGCATCTGGTCCCGCTCGTCGATGCCGAGATGTCCGAGTGCTCGGGCGGCATCGAGGGTCTCGGTGAGTGAGACGGGCAGGCCGGTCCGGCGGAGCTCCTCGGCGAAGGCGGTCAGGGTGCCGAGCATCTAGCTCAGCTCCACCGCCAGCTCTTTTGCCGCAAGCTGGAGGTCCGAGCGGTACTTGAGCAGCAGGTTCAAGGTGTTGGCGGTCACCTCGGTGTCGAGGTGACGCACCTCGAGCAAGAGCAGCGCCCTGGCCCAGTCCAAGGTCTCGGAGATCGACGGGCGCTTCTCCAGCTCCAACTGGCGCAGGCTGCGCACCACCCGGGCCACCTCGTCCGCGAGATGCTCGCCGATGCCGGGTACCCGCTCGAGCAGAATGGCCCGCTCGCGCTCGAGGCTCGGGTAGTCGAGGTGGAGATACAAACAGCGCCGCTTGAGCGCCTCGGACAGCTCTCTTGTGTCGTTGGAGGTGAGGAACACCATTGGCACCTGGCGCGCCGAGACCGTGCCGAGCTCGGGAATGGACACCTGGTAATCGGAGAGCACCTCGAGCAGCAGCGCCTCGGTCTCCACCTCCACCCGGTCGACCTCGTCGATCAACAGCACCACCGGCTCGGTGGCACGGATCGCCTCGAGCAGCGGCCGGGCGAGGAGGAACTCCTCGGAGAACAGGTCCTCTTCCACTGCCTGCCATCCGGGGCGGCCGGTCTCGCCGTCGCCTTTTTCCACCTGGATCCGCAGCAGCTGCTTTCGGTAGTTCCACTCGTAGAGGGCCTTCGACTCATCGAGACCCTCGTAGCACTGCAGCCGGATGAGGCGCGAGCTCGTCGCCGCGGCGAGGGACTTGGCGAGCTCGGTCTTGCCGGTGCCGGCGGGCCCCTCGACGAGCACGGGCTTTCCGAGCTGGGCGGCGAGGTAGACGACGGTGGCGATGCGCTCGTCGGCGAGATAGCCCACCTCGCGCAGGTCATCGAGGACCGCGGCGGGAGACACCAGCCGGGCGGCGGCCGCACCGGGAGCGAGGCTCACGTGCGGACCTGGCCGTCGCCCTCGATCACGTACTTGAGGCTCGTGAGCTCACGAAGGCCCATGGGACCACGGGCGTGCAACTTCTGGGTGGAGATGCCGATCTCCGCTCCGAGCCCCAGCTCGCTGCCGTCGACGAACCGGGTGGACGCGTTGACGAGCACCGCGGCCGCGTCGACCTCGTTCACGAAGCGGTTCGCCGAGGAGAGGTCCGAGGTGATGATCGCCTCGGAGTGGCCCGTCGAGTAGCGAGTCACGTGTTCGATCGCGCCGTCCAGATCATCGACAACGGCCACCGCCAGGCGGAGCGCGAGGAACTCCCGGGCGAAGTCCTCTTCAGTGGCGACGCCCACCTGCGGAAGCACTTCCCGGGTGGCTTCGTCACCGACGAGCTCGACTCCCTCCAGGGCGGCGGCCACCCTGGGCAGGAACGTCGTGGCGACGGCGCGGTGAACGAGCAGCGTCTCCGCCGCATTGCACACGCTCGGGCGCTGGGTCTTCGCGTTCACGACGATGGCCTCGGCCATGTCGAGATCGGCCGAGGCGTCCACGTACACATGGCAGTTGCCGTCGCCGTCGACGACGTAGGGAACGGTCGCCTCCTCCAGCACGACTGACACGAGGCCCGGGCCGCCCCGGGGCACGAGGCAGTCGATGATCCCGCGCAGCTTCACGAACTCGGCCACGGTCTCGCGCCGAGCGTCCTCGACGAGCACCACCGCGTCCGCCGGCAGGCCGGCCTTCTCGATCCCGGCGCGAAGCGCCGCTGCGATGGCCCGGTTGGACTCGAGCGCCCCGGCCGATCCCCGGAGAAACGCGGCGTTCCCCGACTTCAGACAGAGCGCCGCCGCGTCGGAGGTGACGTTCGGCCGGTTCTCGTAGACGATGCCCACGACGCCGAGAGGGACCCGGACCCTGCGCACCCGGAGCCCGTTGGGGCGCACCCAGCCCTCGACGACCTCGCCCACTGGGTCAGGGAGGCCAGCCACTGCGCGAAGCCCGGCGGCCATCGCCGCGAGACGTCGGGGATCGAGCCGCAGGCGGTCGAGCACCGTCGGGGCGGCTCCCTGCGCCTCGCTGCGCTCGAGATCGAGCTCGTTCGCGGCGAGGATCGGCGCCTGCGCCGCCTCGAGCTCGATCGCGGCGGCCTCGAGGGCGGCGTCCTTGGTGGCGCTCGAGGCGGTGGCGAGCTGGCGCGAGGCGCGCTTTGCGCGAAGTCCCAGCTCGCGAAGGGGGCTGGCGAGTGCCACAGCGGGCGTCCCGGAGGTGTCGGCGGCCATACCCAAGGATAGGGCCGGCCGAGGACAACTGCGCTCTGGCCCCCTCGGCAGAGGCTCTTGTACGGAACGTGGGCGGCTGTTGGCTATGACGCGGGATACGCCTCTATCGAGCGCTCGAAATGGGCTGATACCGCTTTGGTATCATGAAGCGCATGGCGTTGACCGTTCGTACAGACGAGCAGATGGAGAGAGCACTCAATGCCCTCGTCGAAACTGAGGGCGTGTCGCGCCAAGAGGTGATCCGTCGTTCGGTGCTCGAGCGCTACGAGCACACCGTGCACACCTCACGCGTCGCCGAGAGCACGAGCCGACTCGCGTCTCGGTGGGGCGACGTGCTCGACCGACTCGGGCGGTCGTGAGCGAGGCCGAGTACCTCGATCTCGAGGATCTGCTCGGCATGGTGAGGGCGCTCGGCATCGGACCCGTACGCGACGTCGGGCTCCTCGACTCGGCGGCAGCGAGGCCACGCGCGAGCGCCTTCGGTGAACCTGCCTATGAGACCATCGAGCTCAAGGCGGCGGCACTTCTGCACTCCCTTGCTCGCAATCACGCCCTCGTTGACGGGAACAAGCGGCTGGCGTGGCTTGCGGCCGTCGTCTTTCTCGATCTCAGCAACCGCGAGGTACCACTGAGCGACAACGACGCGTTCGATCTCGTCATGGACGTAGCAAGTGGGGCGACATCTGATGTCGACGAAATCGCCCCGCGCCTTCGAGCGACCGGACGCAAGCCGTAGGTCAACCCGCCCTCGCGAGGAATTTCTCGGACCATGGCGCGCTGACAAAGGTGAGGCGCCCTTATGGGAGCATCCTGAAAACATTCGGTGATGCGGGCGCCGGACGAGCCAGTTCCAACAGATTCCGGGTTTCGGAGCCCGCGGCTCCAACGCCCTCGGCTTCGGACAAGTACGCCCCACCACCTCGCCGGCGGGTTCTTGGGAGCGTTTTCCCACCCGGATCAACGCTTGCTGCCGAACTCAGATCGACGTGAGCACCACCAGGTCGTCACGGTGCACCAGCTCCCCGGCAAGGTCCGGCGGCAGCTCCGAGGTACGGCGGCCGAGCCATTCAGCACGGCGCGACGAGGAGAGCCGGGCGATGCCCTTGGCGAAGACGGCCCCATCGGGCCCGAGGATCTCGACGGCGTCATCGGCGCGGAAGTCGCCCTCGACCGCAACGACCCCCGCAGGCAACAGCGAGGCTTCTTGCTGGACGAGTGCCCGGCGGGCACCGGCGTCAACGGTGACCCGGCCCGCTGCCGGCAGCGCAAAGGCGATCCA